>JAQGPB010000202.1 GCA_028293265.1 Pedosphaera sp.
TACGTTGCCATCGGCATCCTCGGGGCCACGGTAATGCCGCATAATCTTTATCTCCATTCCTCCATTGTGCAGACTCGCAAATACGAGCAGAACGCCGAAGGCAAGTCCGAGGCGATCAAATATGCCGTGCTCGATTCCACGCTGGCGCTCATGTTTGCCCTGTTCATCAACGCAGCCATCCTCATCGTTTCCGCCGCCACGTTCCACAATAGCGGACATCAGGACGTCGCAGAAATCCAGGATGCATACAAGTTGTTAAGTCCAGTGCTCAGTGGGTTGTTAAACCCTGTGCTCGGCGTCGGTTTGGCTGGCGTCATCTTCGCCGTCGCGCTGCTCGCTTCGGGCCAAAATTCGACGCTCACCGGCACGCTCGCCGGACAAATCGTCATGGAAGGGTTTCTCAACCTGCGTTTGCGTCCCTGGGTGCGGCGGCTCATCACCCGGTTGATCGCCATCGTGCCGGCGGTGATTTGTGTTGCCCTGTACCAGGAAAGAGGAGCGGCCAAACTGATCATTCTCAGCCAAGTGGTTTTGAGCCTGCAACTTTCCTTCGCGGTGGTGCCCCTTGTGCTCTTCACCAGCGACCGGCGGAAGATGGGCGAGTTTGCCAATCCGCTCTGGCTAAAATTGCTCGCCTGGCTCACGACCATCATTATCATTGTGCTCAACGTCAAATACCTGCTCGACTGGTCGGGCATCACGGCCTGGTTGACCCAGGTTTGGAAATAAGGATGACGGCTGGCCGTCCCTGAATTATCATTAGGAAACGCCTTGTATCAAAAAATTCTGGTTGCCCTCGAAAACAGCCGGGCCGATGAGAGCCTCCTGCCGCATGTGACCGAGCTGGCGAAGCGGTTTCAATCGCAACTCCTGTTGGTGCATGTCGCCGACGGCTGGGTGGCCCGTAATTTCAACCGCCTCAAGCTCGCCGAATCCGAGGAGATGAAAGCCGACCGCACCTACCTCGAAACCACCGCCTCGCAACTTCGCGCTGCTGGTCTGGACGTTAAGGCTCATCTGGCGCTTGGCGATCCGCCCACAGAAATTCTTCGCTCCGCCGAACGCGAGAAATGCGATCTCATCGCCCTGACCGCCCATGGCCATCGGTTGCTCGGCGACCTCTTTTTCGGCAGCACCATTCACGAAGTTCGCCACCGGTCTTTCATTCCGCTCCTGATAGTCCGGGCTGGGACGTGAGGAAGTTGATTTCACACTCAGATCTGCGAGTAAGACGTCGGGCGCAGGAAAATGTTGCTGATGTTACAGACGATTTCCGGGTCGGTGTAACCGGGCGTCGTGCTCAGTTTTTTCCACTCGGGATCGGAGCCGAAGGCCTTCCAGTTCTTGTCATGCGCGGCCATGTCCTCAAATGTCAGCATGTAAGTCAGGTTCGGCATCTTGGTGCCAACCAATGTTTCGCCAAAGAAAACCGGCTGCAAACCGGCGCGCCGGAAGATGGCCAGTTCGCCCACGTTGAACATTTCGATCTTTATCTTGTTGGCGCTTTTGCTGTGGCTTTCATAGGTGCGCAACTCAAACATCCGGGGTTTGTTCTCAGCCGCGCCGGCGGGAACCTCCACTTTCGGCACGCCCGCGATTGAAGCCATCAAGGAACTTTCCACCCGCACATAGGATGGGTCGGTCGCCGGCGCGTTGAGGAATTCCGCGCCTGCCTTGAGGTATTCCGGATCGGCGCGCAACCGGTCCGTGCCGGTGGCGAACGATTCCAGCGACGGGTGCGTAATCAGCACATACATCGTGGGACTGTCCGGTCCGGTCATGATGTTGAAAACCCCAACCGGCCCGAAGCCGGCGCGGCGCATGGCGGGAATCGCCGCGTTCTTGTAAAAATCATCGAACAGCTTCTGCTTTGGCCCTCTTCGCAGATGATAAAGCCGGAGTTCATAAAATTCGCGGGAGGTTTCTTCTTTTTCGGCTGCCGATGAATTCAACACCGATGCCAGCGTCCCTACTCCGGCTGCGGCCACAGAAGCTTTGATGAATTTTCTTCGTTTCATAAGATTTGATGGTAAGTTGAGATGAGTTGACTCCTTGACATGCGCCCTGTCAAGCCGGGTAGCAACCGTTACAACATCTCCAAAACCCGGTGCAACTCGGCATCGGTGTTGTAAAAATGGGGCGAAAGGCGGATGTAGCGGCGTCCTTTGCGGTCGGAGCGCAGGGAGGTGATGATGTTGGCGGCTTCGAGTTTTTGATGCAGCTCAGGCAGCGTGTTGGTTTCGGGATGGGAAAAAGTCACGATGCCGCTGAAGCTCTGCGGAGCGGCTTGGGCGCCGGCCACCGTGTAACCCTTGGCTTGCAGCGCGGGCACAAGCAAGGCGCGCTTGCGCAGCAATTCGGCGGCAATGTTGTCCACACCGATTTCCAGAATCAACTCCATGGCCGCCACCATGCCGACGATGCCGAGCAGGTTGTGCGTGCCGGCTTCAAAACGATGCGCGTCGCGGCGGAAGACAATCTCCTCCTGGGCGACGTAATTGGGACAGCGGACATTGTTCCAGCCGTAAACCGGCGGACGCAATTTTTCCTGAAGCGGTTGCTGCACATACATCAAGCCCGCCGCGCAGGGACCGAGCAGCCATTTGTGCGCGTCCGCGGCGAGAAAATCAATGTGCTCGACTGTGGTGGGAAATGCACCGAGGGTTTGGATGGCGTCCACGCAAAACAGAATATTGCGCTCGCGCAGATATTTGCCGATGGCCTGATGATCCAAGCGAGTGCCGGTAACGAAATGGCACGAGGCGAGCGCGACCAATTTGGTCTGTTCATCCACCTGCCCCATCACGTCAATCGGCCGGATCACGCCGAGTTCGCGTGTGTTGATCAACCGCACCTGCACGCCGCGCTCCGCCAGCGCCATCCACGGGTAAACATTTGAGGGATAGTCGTCGAAATAAATGAGGATGTTGTCGTGCTTGCGAAAGTTGAGTCCGGCGGCGATGAAACTCAGCGCCAGCGAAGTGGGGCCGACGAATGCCACTTCCTCCGGCTTCGAGTTCAGCAGGCGCGCGGCGAGTTTGCGGCCGGTTTCCAAAATCGCCGGATACACAAACCTTTCCTGGTCGCCGGTGGTTGCCTGATGGGCATAAGCCGCAATTGCTTCCGCCACGCGCCGGGGCAACGGGCAATCCCCGGCGTGCGCGAGAAAAATCTTGTCGCGGGTCACGGGAAATTCGCGGTGCCGCAGTTCTTCGTTGTTGAGTACTTCGCTGAGCGTCATGGGAGGAAATTAAACAAGGGATGCGAGCAAAGCTTCAAGCGGGAATAGGATGGATAGGAGGCAGGCGACAGATGGGCGGTCACGGCCTGGTTTGAGGCCAGGCGACGCCAAGCAACGGATTCGGAAACATCGAACATCGAACATCGAACATCGAACATCGAACATCGAACATCGAACATCGAACATCGAACATCGAACATCGAACATCGAATGGAGGATGAAAACGGCCCAGGGCGACTTAGGGCTGGGAATACTGCGTGGAGTTTCACAGAAGCAAACGAAGGGAACCAAGACGGGAGCCAAAAGCGGGTTCGGTTCTGCAACGCATAAAAAAATTTCCCAATTTGGTGTGATAAGGTGTTATTTCATGTTATTTGGTGTTATTACGGGGGTTTTTGAGGTGTCTTTTCCGTGATTTTGAGGGAGTGGTGAAACTGTGAATTGTCTCTTTTTGTGCATTTGAGGGAAAAACATTTTATTTTTTTAGCTGCGATAACGTGAGGCAAGGTGAGTTTACCTGAGATTAGGTGAGACAAGCTGGAAAGAGGTGATTTTTGCATTGGCACGGCTTTAACGTGAACGTGGCGCGCGAGGTTTCTTTTGCAAAAAACCGGCTGCCCATGCTTACCAATTGGCCGACCTCCGTCATGGGAGGGAGTATATATGGGGGCGGGCTGCCGTCAAGATTTTTCAGGGTGGGATAGTGTATCAGTTTGAAATCAATTTGCCTCCGGCGCTATATTTGGTGGCACCGTGTCCATAAGTTTTGGCTTGCGTAAGCATCTGCTCAATAAACTCGCCCTTCGCCGCAGTGTAAGCCTCCCGGTCGGCCTTGAATCGTCCGACAAGTTCGCGCTTTAGCTTAGCATATCGGGCAGCATCGGCTGGGTGCTCGCGAAGCCAATCGCGGAAAATCAACTCCGACAAATCCTTTGGCGTGCGGACATGGACGTGATGTGAACGACGGTTCCCAAAAGGCGGCATACCCTTGACGAAAAACATCCGGTCTTTGTGCGGATTTTCTGACCAGTAAATGTAACCGAGACTCGAAAGTGGGGCGACCAGCCGTGGCCAAACCGAGACATCTGACACAATGATGAAGATGTCAATGATCGGCTTCGCGGGAAGATTTGGAATGGCCGTGCTCCCGAAATGCTCAATGCGCGGTTTGAGCGGGTGCAACACTTTCTTGATGGCGCCGGATTCCGTGATGAACTGGCCGGGCCAAGACGGGTCAGAGTCAACGACCTCAATCGTGTCCTCAGCCGCATTGCTCCACTGCTGTCCATCATGTGTCACCTGCATTGTCATTGGAGTTTGTGTCACCTAACATTCAAAAGCTGAGCCACGGCCAACAGAAAATCAAGGCAACAAACCAACAATTCTTCCTAGTGTCCAAACATGGTCTGTGATACCCGCTTCCCATTGCCGGTGTTACGCGCAAAGTTTGGTGAATCCGGCAGAAATTATGGTCAAACTGATACACTACCCAGGGTGGAGTTCAGAGTTTTGCCCGCAGATCACGCGAAACAGGCAGAGTGGAAAGGAGGAGCGGATACGGAGTCATGCCCCCATTCAAGGCATGGACTATTTTTTGTTGCCGAAATCTATTACGTCCTGCACTTGCTTGAAATAATCCGTATAAAAGCTGAGGATCAGATAAGCGACGTAGCCGACCACCGCGAAATAAATCAGTTTCGCGGTTCCTCTGGCAAATTGCCTGAGCTTCCGCGTGCCTTCCTCCTGGTAATAGGTATGCAAGCGGCGCAATGATTCGTCGAGCTGGCCGCTGGTCTCGCCCGAGAAATAGAGGTTCGCAAACAGTTCGGGAAATTGGCGCGGGGCAGCATTGATGACTTCCGAGGGAAGCTGGCCTCCGACGACTTGCGGTTTCCATGCCGTTACTGCGCGCAGGATGGCGGGCGAACCGCTGGCGGCGGCGGCCATTTCCCAGGCCTCGATGATGGTGACGCCGGCGTTGATGAGCGCTTCCAACGCGGCGGACAAGCGCGCCAGCGCCAAGTAATGCCGCGCCGTTCCGAGCAGCGGAACGAATTTTAGCAAACGCTCGAACAACGCGCGCCATTTTTCGCCGTGTTTGCCCTGGGAGGCGAAGATGACGAGCAATACTCCGCCATAGAGCGGAACCAAGATGGCGAGGATTTTCAGCGCGGCCATGGTCACAGTCATGCCGCCTTTGAACCAATTCAGAAAAGGGAAAAGGAAAACGGCGAAGTGAAAGACGAACAACGGGTAAAGCAAATCGGAAATGATCTGACGCAGCAGGGACGCGCGTTCATCGTAGTGCTGGCCCAGCAGCTTGAACACGGCGTCGAGGCGTCCGCTTTTTTCGCCAGCCTGGACGAGGGCGATGTCGAAGGAGGGCACCCAGCGGCCGAGGTGTTGCAGGGCTTCGGAGACGGTGGCCCCGCGGGAGAGCTGGGCGATCATTTCGCGGATGGGCTCGCGAAAGGTGCGTGAGGGCGGATTTCTGGACAGCATGTCCAGCGCGCTGATGATGGGAATGCCGGCGGCGGTCAACTGGCTGAGCTGCTGGTAGAATTGCGCGCGCTGGTTGAACTGCCGTGGGGTGACGATGAGCGGCATAGCGGCCCCGCGCGGGGGCCTTAGACCGCTACTTTGTCGAAGCTGGCCTTGAGGTCGCGCTTGCTGCGCAGGCCGACGATTTGCTCGGCGACCTCGCC
>JAQGPB010000239.1 GCA_028293265.1 Pedosphaera sp.
GGTAAAGGCTCCGGCACGCCAGTTGCGAAAGCATGATATCCGACTTGGCCGGCAAGATGAGTTGCACCTTGCCGCCATCACGCGCCGCTTTCATGAGCGCGTGGCGTATCCGCCACGTCGGTAGAAAATATGCGGCAATGATCTGCACCGTCTTCGCCCGTTGCAAATCGCGGCGCAGCGAACGGGTGAACGGGTTCCTGCCGCGCCCGGGGCCGCTCAGCAACAATTCTCCATCCTCAACCGTCACATCGCGCTTGGAGACTGCTCGATGGCGGTGCACACCCCGCGTTCGGAACGCGGCCTGTGCAAACATTTCATCGAAGGCCGCGGCGAGCTGCACGGCAATCGGGCTGGCCAACCTCAGGCCAAGATCGTACCAGCCCGTTTTCACTCCGTCGCCCTGGTATTGCTCCGAGACGTTGAAGCCGCCCACAAAAGCGATTTCCTCGTCGCACACCAGAATCTTGCGGTGATCGCGAAATCCCAATCGTTTTGCGAGATCCGGATTGAACCAGCGGGCTTCGCCACCCACCACTGCAAGCGGCTCCCAAAAATTCGCCGGCAGCCCAAGCGAACCCAGAGAGTCAATGAGCACCTGGACGCTCAAGCCTCTAAGCTGGGCTTTCACCAGCGCGTCACGGAATCCCCTGCCCAGTTCATCATTCGCATAGAAATAGACTTCCAAGCGAACGGTCTTTTGCGCGCCATCAATGGCCGCGAGGAGCGCCGGAAAGATTTCCTCCCCGCCATGCAGCCATTTATAGGAACCGGGTTTGAACGCCAATGACATCGCCCTGATGTTATTGTGTGATGCCGTGGTTTGCAAATCAGACCAGTACATACCTTTTGGTGCCCAACTATTTTCGCCGGCACGGCCCATACCAGCCTGGGGCAACGCGCCCCAGGTTCAAAGGAACGAGGCCAAGAAGGGATGAAAGCCCGCCCCATAACTTCAATTGTCCAACCCAAGGCAATCCGCATTTGACAAGGCTGCTAAACTCACTTCCGGGTTGAATCATCTCAACCCAGGGCCAGGTCCAGAACCAGCCACGGATAAACCGGAAACGGAGCCATAAGTGCCGCCCATGAAATCAAAGCAAAAAGGATCTTCACTTTGCCTCCGCGCAAACGAGCCGGGCCATTACCCGTCTGCGGCATCCTTTCTCCAACCGCCAACCATTCGCACGCGCTCAACACCCGCGCGTCAAATTCACGCATATTTCACCGATTCGCTTCCGCTCACATTTTATCATGCGCCTATGTTCGCTTAATTTCGCTTAATTTCGCTAATCTCCGCCACCCATGGTCAAAGAAAACAACTGCCCCGCAAATGGCGAAAAATCGCTTGGCGTCGCTTGACGGAATTATGGTCAAGCCAGGTCAAACCAATCCATCAGCCCCATGCCTCCCATCCATCCCATTCCGCCGCACTCGTTTACAATATCCGGGCCTCTTTTTCGTCAAAAGAGTCAATCCAAGTCAAGGCACCTCCCACTTGGTGTTTGGTTCTTGGTTCTTCCCGGGAGCTTGGATGTTGGTGCTTGGTGCTTCCTTCAGGGGCTCCCCTGAATTAATTTCCAAAAAACCCCTCCTTCGTATATTTATATAGAACTGTGAATTACTTAAGGTTGCTATTGGCAGCGGTGTTGCTCGGCTTTGCGGATCAGTCCGCCCACGCGGCGGCCACGGAGGCAAAACTGGTGCTCGCCTCGGAAGCGGCGCGCCCCGGCGACACCGTCATGGCGGGCGTTCACCTGCGCATGCAGCCGACCTGGCATATTTACTGGCGCAACCCCGGCGGTGCCGGCATGCCGACCAAGATCGCCTGGCAACTCCCGCCCGGCATAACCGCTGGCGAAATTCAATGGCCCATTCCGCAAAAACTGCCCGCAGAAGAGCTGACCACCTATGTTTACGACCATGAAGTCACGTTGCTCGTGCCGCTTAAAATCGCCGCCGACGCGAAACCCGGCCCGCTCGATCTGAAAGCGAAAATTAGCTGGCTGGAATGCGCCACCCAATGCATTCCCGGCAGCGGTGATGTGCAAGCCGTCTTGACCATCGGCAATGAAACCAAGCCCTCGTCCGACGCTCCCTTGATCGAAACCTGGCAAAAGAAGCTTCCCTCGGCGAAACCCGATCTGGCCGCACGCGCCTTTTGGGACGGCCCAGCAAAAGGCGATACCCGCAACCTCATCTTCGAGTGGCCGGCCGCCAGCGCGGTCAAGGAAGCCGATTTCTATCCCTACGGCAGCGACAAATTCGACGTGCAATGGCAGTCGCAATTCAAGCTCACGGACAGCCTGATCCGACTCCAAAAAACCGTCAAAAAATACGAAGGCGATTGGCCCACAAAAATCGCCGGTCTGCTCATCCAAAAATCCGATGGTGCAACCTCAGCCTACGACGTCAATCTCCCGGTGAATGAACCCGCCGTTGCCCAACCGGTCACGGCCACTTCCCCCGCCCTGCCCCGCCCCGCAGCAAACGCCGACAGCCCGTCGCCACTCCCCAGTTCCTTGCTTGAGATGCTCTTCTACGCCTTTCTCGGCGGCATGATTCTCAACGTCATGCCCTGCGTCCTGCCCGTGATCGCCTTGAAAATTCTCGGCTTCGTGAACCAGGCCAAAGAAGACCCGACCGAGGTGCGAAAACTTGGGCTGGTTTATACCTCGGGCGTGCTCGTTTCGTTCCTTGCGCTGGCCGCACTGGTCATCATTGTAAAATCGCTCGGCCACGCCGCGAGCTGGGGCATGCAGTTCCAAAACCCGCAGTTCCTCATTGTGATGACCGTGCTGGTGACCTTGGTTGCCCTGAATCTGTTTGGCATATTCGAAATCAATCTGAACGGACGCATCATGGGCGGCGCCGGCAATCTCGCCTCCCGCGAGGGTTACGGCGGGGCTTTCCTTAACGGCGTGCTCGCCACGATCCTCGCGACCCCTTGCACCGCGCCATTCTTGGGTGTCGCGCTCGGCTTCGCCTTCACACAGCCGTCGTACATCATCGTCTTGATATTCCTGACCGTCGGCCTGGGCCTCGCTGCTCCCTATGTCATCCTCTCGTGGGAACCGGCCTGGCTGAAATTTCTGCCCAAGCCCGGTGCATGGATGGAAAAGTTCAAAATCGCCATGGGCTTCCCCATGCTCGCCACCGCCATCTGGATGTTCACCCTCGTGACCGCGAATTTCGGTGACAATGGCGACCTCTCGCTCGGTTTGTTCCTGGTGCTCGTCGGTTTCGCCGCCTGGGTGTGGGGCCAGTTCGTGCAGCGTGGACGGACCCGCCGGGGGCTGGCCATGGCCTTTAGCCTGGGAATCTTGGTTGTCGCTTATTCCATTTTTTTGGAACGCCAGCTTG
Organism: Pedosphaera sp.; assembly: GCA_028293265.1. Next base: position 3,361 of record JAQGPB010000239.1, read on the forward strand.
ACTGGCGGCATCCCATGCCGGTCAGCCGGGGCTCGCTGAGAACTTCGCTTGAAGGCATTGACTGGCAGCCTTGGAGCCCGGAAGCCTTGGCCACGGCCCGTCAAACCGGCCGCCCGATACTCGTTGATTTCACCGCCAAATGGTGCGCCGTCTGCCAGGTCAACTTACGAACCAGCCTCGAAGTCCCCAGCGTCCGCGCCAAGCTGAAACAGATCAACGCCATTGCCTTCGAGGAAAACAGTTTCACCAAGGACCCCACCGTGGTGGCCGAACTCACCCGTTATCAACGCGCTGGTGTGCCGCTCATCCTCGTTTACTCCGGCAATCCCGCCTTGCCGCCCCAAGTTCTTCCAGACGGCTACCTCACTCCGGGAATTGTCCTGAACGCCTTGGGCAAGGCCGAACAGCAAACCGTCGCCCATCTCTCCGCTTCAAACCGTTAATCCCCCTGCTCTCTCTCAACTGTCAAACTTGAAAAATTCCGTCCGCTAGGGTTTCACCCCATTTAACCTGCGTGAGAAATTTTGCTACAAAGCACACCGAAAAATGGCGTTTACCCGCTTCCCAAGGAGGGGCGGGTTTTTCATTCGCTGGAGCGAAGCAACTCCGGGACGGCAGTTGCCATGCATAACACAATCCAAGAAATTCAGTTTGCTTTTCGACCAGCATCGAGCGCGGCAATGATCCGCTCCGCATCATAGACGCACCCGCTCCAAGTGCCGCCACCGGCTGCCTGCAACGCCGCCCAGAGCCGTGTGTCATCGGGCAACGCCGGGTTGGGCGCAAGGTCTGCGCGCGGCGACCGGCGCGCCAGAATTTGCGCGCCTTCCTCAGCCGAGCAACGCCGCCCCGCTTCGCCGACCATGTCAACGCTGCCAATGTTCTCGCGGCGATTGATGACGATGCGGATGATGTCGCCGTCCAACACCTTGCCAATCGGCCCGCCCGCCAGGCCTTCCGGCCCGATATGCCCGATGCACGCGCCAGTGGAGACACCAGAGAACCGCGCATCCGTCAAAAGCGCTACCTCTTTCCCGAACGGCAGGTATTTCAGTGCCCCGGTCAACTGATAAGTCTCTTCCATGCCCGTGCCCATCGGCCCGACGCCGGCAAGCACCATGACATCACCCGCTTGGATGCGCTTTTGTTTGATTGCCGCCATCGCCGCCGCTTCGCTCACAAAAACTCGCGCCGGTCCCTCCTTGTGGTAAATGCCATCCGCCCCCACGAGCGAAGGATCAAGCGCCGTGCTCTTGATCACGGAACCTTCGGGTGCCAGATTGCCGCGCGGAAAAATCATCGTGCTCGTCAGCCCGCGCTCGACGGCCTTTTCCGGTGGCAGAATCACATCATCCGCCTCCACTCCATCCTGCTGCCGCAAGATTTCCCGGAATTTCACGCGTCGTTCCGATGCTTCCCACTCATCCAAAACTTCTCCCAAAGTTTTCCCCGAGACAGTGATTACCTCCGTTTCCAGCAAGCCCAATCGTCGTAAATGCAGCATCACCTCCGGCACACCGCCCGCCAGGAAAACCCGGACCGTCGGATGATGCACCGGACCATTCGGCAATACGCTGACCAACCGGGGAACGCGGCGGTTGACCGCAATCCAATCCTCCACCGTCGGCGGTTTCAAGCGTGCGGCCTGGGCAATCGCCGGAATGTGCAGCAACAAATTTGTCGAACCGCCAAACGCCGCGTGCAACGTCATCGCGTTGCGGACGCTCGCGGAAGACAAAATATCGCGCGTCTTGATTCCTCGCGCTTCCAGATGATGCAGCGCCCGCGCCGAGCGCACCGCCATGTCCATCCAGACCGGCTGGCCGGATGGCGCAAGCGCCGTATGCGGCAGCGACAAGCCCAGCGCTTCACCCACCACCTGCGAAGTCGCCGCCGTGCCGAGAAATTGACACCCGCCGCCGGGCGAAGCGCACGCGCGACAGCCCAAGTCCGCCGCTTCCGACAGCGAAATCATTCCATGCGAAAACCGCGCGCCCAACGTTTGGATCACTGCGGCGTCTTCGCCGTTCGTCGGTGGCAACGTCACTCCGCCAGGAACCAGCACGCATGCCAAATCGGGCGTCCCTGCCAGCGCCATCATCATCGCGGGCAATCCTTTGTCGCATGTCGCCACGCCCAGCACTCCGGCGCGCAACGGCAGCGAACGGATCAACCGCCGGAACAACACCGCCGCATCATTGCGATACGGCAAACTGTCGAACATTCCGGTCGTGCCTTGTGTCCGGCCATCGCATGGATCGGAGCAATAACCGGCGAACGGAACGGTCTTCAGCCGTTTCAATTCCTCCGCCGCCGCCTGCACCAGCAAACCAATTTCCCAATGCCCGGTGTGATAACCCAATGCAATCGGCTTGCCATCCGGCGCGCGAATTCCGCCTTGCGTGCTGAGGATCAAGAATTGTTTGCCGCCCGTTTCCGCCGGTTCCCAACCCATCCCGGCATTCTGGCTCAGGCCGAAAAGATCGCCGCTCGGACGATCTCGCAGCAACTCCTCAGTGAGCGGCAGGCTCCCCGCCGGCCCGCTCGCTCGGGTCTGGATCTGATAAATGTCCGGCGAATCAGCGCCAAAAATGGCATCGGGCAAACTCATGCGGGCATTGAAGCACCAAGCGCGGCTTCGGCAAAAGGAAATTTAGCAGCGCTTTAAGTAAAGCCAGCCTTGTGCCGAAGATCCGCCCTCTTCTCCCTCGCCCCGCGAGGAACGAGCGGGGAGAGGGTTGGGGAGAGGGGCCGATCCAATTCGATGTTCGGTGTTCGACGTTGGATGTTTCCCGGTTCATGGAGAAGGGGCGCGCTGCGTCAACACCGAAAGCATTGTAATATTTTGAGTTTGGCGGATTAAATTGGACTCCCGCGCCTTCCTTGTTACAGAATCGCTCACTGCCGAAATTATGAAAGAAGAACGCTGGCTGCGCATCATCCCCGTCGCGCTCATCATGTACACCATTTCGTACGTGGACCGGGCGAACCTCGCGCTCGCACTCCAGCCCGACAGTTCCACCATGGTGCGGGATTTGCTCATGGACAATAAGATGCGAGGGCAGGCGCTGGGGATTTTTTTCTGGGGCTATGTTCTGCTGCAAGTACCCGGCGGTCACCTCGCAAGCCGATGGAGCGCGAAGAAATTCATCAGTCTCTGCCTGATTTGTTGGGGCGTCTGCGCGGCAGGTTGCGGGTTGGCCAAAACCTTCCGGCAATTTGAAGTCATGCGCTTCTTGCTGGGCGTGGCCGAGAGCGGCGTGCTTCCTGCCACCACCGTCCTCCTGGCCAATTGGTTTCCCAAGGCCGAACGCGCGCGCGCCAACGGCTATTGGAACCTTTGTCAGCCCTTGG
>JAQGPB010000244.1 GCA_028293265.1 Pedosphaera sp.
ACCAACATGGCCAAGGCCGCCCTCAACATGATGACCCGAACCTCCGCGGCGGATTACCATGCCGACGGCATCCACATGAACAGCGTGGACACGGGCTGGGTTTCCGATGAAGACCCGGCCACCATCGCCGCCCGCAAAACCCGCGACCACCGTTTTCACCCGCCCCTGGACATTGTGGACGGCGCGGCTAGGATCGTGGACCCGATCATCTCAGGCTTCAACACCGGGGAACACCTCTGGGGCAAGTTCTTCAAGGACTATCGCCCCACACACTGGTAGGAAGGAGCAAAAGACGCCGTTGGGGGCTGCAAACTTGCCTGCGGAAGCTTTTCCAAGCCCCGGCTCAAGCTTTCTGTTTTTTGGCGCGGGCCTGCTTCTGCTTTTGCTTCCGCCGGTCTATCGCTTCCAGAATCAGCTTTTGCACGAACCCAAACCGGTTGGCTTCCATCCCTTCCTTCTTGGCGAGACGGACAATCTCGGCGTGCAATTCTTTCTCCACGAAGCCGCCCAGATGCAGTTTGTTTTTCGACCGTTGGTTTGGCATACATCTATCTACACTTTCACCTGATTATAAATAAACCACACCTGGCGCGCTTTTAAAAGTAAAAATTTATGGATCTGGTGTGGTACACCTGTCTGTAGATACGCCCGGCGGCTATGAAATCGGATAAATTTCTGTCGGAGGCTGGGTGGAAAGGCCCCAAAAGCCATGGGAAAATCACCCGGTCCCGGTTCCTCGCGCTGCTCCTCGCGGAAGGTGTGGCCTAGCGCAAGCAGCGCGCAAAAAGCAGAACCAAGCCCCTCATGCCCAGCCGGAATCCCGTGTAGGATAATCGGCAGTACACGCTGCCAATAACACCGACTTCCCGCGTCCGCCCAAACCGGTGACACTGGCACTCATGAAAGTTCTCATTCAAGACGCGAGGAGCGGGGATTACCTCGGCCAGAATGGAGCCTGGACACCGCTCCCCAGCCATGGCAGGGATTTCCGGTTCAGTTCCTGCGCCCAAAGCGTGCTGCGCAGGGAAAAACTTTCCAATCTGCGGGTGCTCTATTATTTCGAGGATTTTGATTATTGCATCCAAGTCCGCCGCCCCGGCGGCAGAATGGCATCGCACGAGTTCACTGCGGCGGCGTTTGATTTCTAATCCGCGGCTTGACATCCCCCGGCGGCGCGCCAAGGCTGGCGGCTGCTTATGAAACCGTCCGGGCCGCTCAAACATTTTGTCATTGCCTTCGTCATCGCGCTGGCCGTCTATGCGGTTTTTTACAGCTTCATCGAGCATCGCCGGACGCGCCAAGGACCGTGGCTCGTGACCTTTACGAACGATGCCGGCACCCCCGCGCTGGTCATCAACGAACCCCGGCTCAATCTCGCCAATTGCAAAATCACCTTCCCCGACGAATCCGCTTCCCCGACAAATTCGACCCTCGTCTTCGCGCAGCCGCAACCCGTGCCGTTTGACGTGCCATTTGGCCAGTGCATTTTTGAGGACACCACTTTTCAACCCGGCACCGTGGTGTTCAAAATGTTCGGCCACGAAATCCAGCTTCTCCCGCGCACTTTGACGATTGACCGGCAGGAATACGCCTGGCAGTTGGACAAAACCTTCCCCGTCAATAAAGCAAATACTTCGCGCGGCGCTCCTTGAATTTTTCCAGGTCGTCCGCCCAGGACTTTCTGATTTCCGCCACCGGCTTGCCCGCTTTGATGGCCTTCAACGTCGCCGCGTTGCCCATCAGGACATCCATTTTGTCCACCTTGAACTGCTCGGGATAAAGCCGGCTCAGCACTTCGCCAATCGTGAGGCCGATGTCCACGACGTTGCAATGTTCACGGTCGGTCAGCACGATGTTCACCCCCGCGCAGGACTGGCCTTTGAAAACGCTGTCCTCCGGCGTGAACCGCACCGGCAAAAACCGCACGCCCGGCAGCCCGGCCTGGTTCAATTCATACGCCAGCTTGATGTCATGGATGTAAGGCGCGCCAATCACATCCCAGGGCGTGCCCGTACCGCGTCCGACTGAAAGTGTGGTTCGTTCCAGCAGGCCCACTCCCGGATACAGGATGGCCTCGGTTTCGCTCCGCATGTTCGGCGAAAAATTCCGCCAAGGCAGCGCAGTTTCATCGTAATAATTCGTGCGCTTCCAACCCTCGACCTTGATCACCGTCAGGTCGGTTTTGAAATGGCGTTCATCCTTGTACATCTGCGCCAGTTCGCCCATCGTCATCCCGTAACGCACCGGCAGCCGGTGATAGGCCACAAAGCTGGTCTTGCCCGTCAGCATCGGCCCGTCAATCGTGACGCCATCAATCGGATTGACGCGGTCCAAGACAAAAAATTTTATCCCCGCCTTGCCCGCCGCTTCCATTGTGAACCCCATCGTCGAAATGTATGTGTAAAACCGGCAGCCGACATCCTGGATGTCAAACACCAGCGCATCCAGCCCCTTCATTTGGTCCAGCGTCGGCGCGTAATGTTTGCCGTAAAGGCTGTAAACCGGCAGTCCCGTCACTTCATCCACGCTGTCACCCACCGGTTCGTCGAGCAGCCCGTAAAGCCCATGCTCAGGGCTGAACAATGCCTTCAACTGCACCCCCGGCGCATTCTTCAAAAGATGAATCGTCGAATACCGCCGCCGGTCCGTCCCGGTATGATTCGTGATCAGCCCGATGCGCAAACCTTTCAACGGCGCGAAGTTTTCCCGTTCGAGCACGTCAATCCCATTCAACACGCCGGGGACATCATTGCTCAACGCATCCTGCTCCGCCACTTCCGCCGCCGTCGCCTTCTCCACTTCGTGCGACGGCAATTCGCCCTCCACAAAATTGAAATCGAAATCAGTCACCGCCTGTCCTGCCAATGTCCCCAAGTCGCCATAAAGCTGAAGCACATTGCCGTTGCCGTCGGGATGATTGCGATTGGACAGGAAAATAAAAAATGTCTTGGAAAACGGATCAATCCACAGGCAGGTGCCCGTCCAACCCGTATGCCCGTAGGAACCGCGCGGAAAAACCGAGCCACGCGGCCGGCTGAAGCCGGAATCAATGTCCCAGCCCAGCCCGCGCCGCGCCCACATCCCCGGCGGCGTCTGCACTGTGGTCATCAGCCTGACAGTTTCCGGCTTGAAAATCCGCACGCCGTCCAGCGTCCCCTCATTCAACATCATCCGCGCGTAACGCGCCAAATCCGACGCCGTCGAAAAAAGTCCCGCATGCCCCGCCACCCCGCCCATGTGCCGCGCCGTCGGATCATGCACCACCCCGCGCAGCATCGTCTCGGGATGCGCCGGATCGGGTTCCGTTGGCGCGATGCGCGAAATTTTGTCCGCCGGCGGCAGATAACCGGTGTCCACCATTTTCAACGGCTGATAAATTTTCTTCTGCACAAAATCCTCGAGCTTCATCCCGCTCACGCGCTCCACAATTGCACCCACCATGAACAAATTCACATCACTGTAGGTGAACTTGGTGCCCGGCTGGTTTCGCAATTTTTCCTGGCAGGCCTTTTGCACCGCCGTCTCGCGCCCCTGCCAGTCTGTTTTGGTTTCCACATCCGGCAGCAGCCCGGAAGTATGCGTCAATAGCTGGCGAACCGTCACCGTTTCCCTCCCATCGCCGGTGAACTCGGGAATATAAGTATGCACCGGCTCATCCAGCTTCACCTGCCCGCGCTCAACCAGCAGCATCATCGCCGGCGTGCCCGCAATCACCTTCGTCAACGAAGCCAGGTCAAAAATCGTCTCCTTGGTCATCTCCTCCTCGTCCGGCACCAGCGCGCGATTTCCGAACGCCTTGCAATATCTGCTCTTGCCATGCTCCACCCACAATACTCCGCCGGGACATTTATCATCCTCGATGGCCTGTAGGATTGCGTCATCCATCTTATGCAGCGTCGTGCGATCCAAAACCGGAGCGGCCTCAATACCTTCAGCGAGCAAACTCGAAACCGCCAACAGTACGGCAAAAGTTAATGAAGCAATCCGGCTTGAAAAAGCAAGGCTGCGACGAGTGCCTGCAAGGGATGAATGGGAATGTTTCATATTTTTTAACGCCTCGCGATTTAACCATCTAATCCAACGTCTCGACAACACGTTTTCACCGTGAGCCTTTTCACAAGATTTTCATTTTACAACCCTTCCATCCCCGCTAGTCTCGCCATTGACTCCTATATAAATAATGCATGAAGATCCGAGAGCGACCCATTTACGTCTTGAACGGGGCCTGCAACCGTGATCCGCAAATCCACCCGACGCGGTCGCCACGTTCTCCCTCTCCTCGGGGGAGAGGGCCGGGGTGAGGGCGGGCGTAACCACTGACTCTGGTACGCATTATTTTTCTAGGACTCAATAAACTATGCCACGAAATTACCAATTCTGTTTTGGCCCTTGGAACATCAGCGAAGGCTCCGATCCTTACGGCCCCACCACCCGCCCCGCCGCCACATTCGATTGGAAGCTGGACCAGCTCAAAGCGCTCGGCTTCGACGCCATGATGTTTCACGACGACGACGCCGTCCCCGACATTGACGCCAAGTCCGAGAAGCAAATCCGCAAGGAAACCCGCCTGCTCAAGCGGAAATTGGATGACGCCGGCATCGTCCCCGAGATGGTTGCTCCGCGGCTTTGGTTCAGCCCCAACACCATTGACGGCGCTTACACCAGCAACAATCCCAAACACCGCCAATACGCCATTGACCGCTCGCTCCGCACCATTGACATCGCCAAGATGCTCGGCACCGACCTCATCGTCCTCTGGCTCGCGCGCGAAGGAACTTACGTGCGTGAATCCAAGGACCCCCGCCGCAGCGTCGAACTCCTCGTCGAGGCGCTCGACAAAATGCTCGCCCACGACAAGCACATCCGTCTCGCCGTCGAACCCAAGCCCAATGAGCCGATGGACCACGCCTACATCCCGACCATCGGCCACGCCCTGGCCATTGCCGAAAAGTCCAGAGACCCCAAACGCGTCGGCGCGCTCATCGAAAGCGCGCACTGCACCCTCGCCGGCCTTGACCCGTCGGACGAAATCGCCTTCGCCATGTCCTTCGGCAAACTTTGGTCCCTGCACTTGAACGACCAGAACGGCCTCAAGTTCGACCAGGACAAGCCGTTCGGCAGCACCAACCTGCGCAGCGCCTTTGACCAGGTGCGCGTCCTCGAAAAAAATAAATACGGCAGCAACGGCGAATACGTCTGCTTCGACGTCCATCCCTTCCGCACCACGAAAGTCGAACATTGGCTCGCCCACCTCGACAACAGCCGCCGCACCTTCCTCAAGCTCGTGCAAAAAGCCCGCACCTACAACGAATCCAAAGCCCGCCAGATGATCGCCGACCGCAACTACCAGGCCCTCGACCAATACGTCATCGAACATCTCCTGGGTAAATAAATTTCAATGTCCAGTCCGGTCGATTTTTCTACAAGTCACACGGAAATGTTAGAGCAACGCTCGCCCTGCGGCGGCGATTGAAACCACGATAAACAAGAGTTCCGAGAGCGTTGGCCGCATTCACCCTCTCCTGGGGGAGAGGGCCGGGTGAGAATTCCCCGAAATCACTTTCGCGCTTTGAACCCCTGAACAGTCCGCGCAGTTTCTTCTCCCTCGCCCCCTTGGGGGTGAGGGGGGTTCCGCCA
>JAQGPB010000324.1 GCA_028293265.1 Pedosphaera sp.
CCCTCGCACATCCGCCACTCTGGAACTTGGAGCTTGGTGCTTGGAATTCGGAGCTTCCTTTCATATACCAATCCGGTCATGACGCTTTCACCGCCGCTGCAACAGGTGGACCGCACCTATGTGCGCCATCTGGGCCGCAAGCTTTCCTACTTCGCCGGATGCGATTATTTCCGACTGGCCAGCCACCCCCAAGTCCTCAAGGCCGCGGCGGACGGCTTGCAACGTTACGGTCTAAATGTTTCCGCCTCGCGGATAACTACCGGCAATCACCAGCTCTACGAACAACTGGAACGAAACCTCGCCCGCTTTTTCGGCGCCGAATCCGCCACGCTCGCCTCGAACGGTTACGCGCCAAACCTCATGGTGGCCCAGGCTCTGGCCGGCCAATTCTCGCATGCCTTGATTGACGAACGCGCCCACGGCTGTCTCGCGGACGCCGCGCAACTCTTGGATTGTCCCGTCGTGAAATTCCGGCATCGCGACGCCGCCGATCTCGCGCGCATCATTCAACGCCTGGGAAACATCCATCCCCTGCTGCTCACCGACGGCATGTTTTCGCACGATGGCGGCATCGCCCCGCTCAAGGAATATCTCGCCGCGCTGCCCGCCGGCGGCATGATCCTGCTCGATGACGCCCACAGCGCCGGGGTGCTCGGTAAAACCGGTCGCGGCACTCCCGAGCATGTCGGCGTTCCGACCAAGCGCATCATCCAAACCATCACGCTCAGCAAAGCCTTCGGAGCTTATGGCGGCGCGGTCCTCTGCTCCAGCGAACTCCGGGCGGCGATCCTAACCAAGAGCCGCTTGTTTAGCGGCAACACTCCCCTGCCCTTGCCCTTGGCAAACGCCGCGCTCAAGTCCCTGGCAATTCTGAAAATCGACAAAAAGCTCCGCTCCCGCCTGGCGCAAAATACAACCCGCATCAAAACCCAACTGAACAGTTGCGGCCACCCGACGATGGACTCACCCAGCCCCATCATCGCCATCGTTCCGCCATCTGCCAAAGAAGCCGGCGTCTTGAAAAAACGTCTGCTGACGCGTGCAATCTATCCTTCATTCATAAAATATCCCGGCGGACCGGAGAGCGGTTATTTTCGTTTCGCCATTTCGAGCGAACACACTGAGGGCCAATTGCGTGATTTGGTGAAGGCAGTAGCCGGCTAAATACCCAAATACCCAGGTAAATTCCAAGCCCAAAGACCAAGTTCCGCCTCCCAACTTGGTGCTTGGGATTTGGTTATTCTTTGGTTGCTTCGTCATTGGGTGTTTGGGTATTTCGCCGCCGGTCATTTACCCGCTTGCCCCTAAAACCGCTTTGAAGTAGCTTTTCCACCATGGACAGTAATTTGCCTCCAGAAAATACACCGCCGCCGGTGTTCAGCACGCCACCGCCGCCGCCCTACAATCCCCCGCCACCCATCATCGCTCCGATGCCCGCGCCGCAGCCTCGCCGCCGTGGAACGGGTTGGAAAATTTTCGCCTTCGTCCTTTTGCTCTTGCTGGTCGGCAGCATGTTTTTGAATTTTCGCCAGGCCGTCCGCGGCATTCGCGGCACCAAAATCGCGGGGCGCCACACCAGCGCTGTCGGTCCGAGGCTGGAGGAAGTCACCATCAAGGAAAGCCCTCTGGAGACGACCAAAAAAATCGCCGTTGTCCCCATTGAAGGCGTCATCAGTGGCGACGCGCTGCAACAAAGCGAGTACAGCCTGGTCACCGTGGTGAAGGAAGAATTGAAGCGGGCAAGGGAAGACGACGACGTCAAAGCGGTGCTCCTGAAAGTGGACTCCCCGGGCGGCGAAGTGCTCGCATCGGATGAAATCGCCAAGGCCATCACCGAATTTCAGGAAAAATCGGGCAAGCCGGTCGTCGTCAGCATGGGCAGCCTGGCCGCTTCCGGCGGTTATTATGTCTCGGCGCCCTGCGACTGGATTGTCGCGAATGAACTCACCATCACCGGCAGCATCGGCGTCATCATGCATGGCCTCAATTACCGCGGCCTGCTCGACAAGGTCGGCGTGCGTCCCGAAGTTTTCAAAAGCGGCAAATACAAGGACATGCTGAGCAGCACCAAAAGCCCGGAAGAAATCACGCCCGAAGAACGCGAGATGGTGCAAAAATTGATTGACGAGACTTTTCAAAAATTCAAAAGCGTCGTCGCTGATGGCCGCCAATCTGCCTTCACCCATTACCATGGCCAAAAATTAAGTTCGGATTGGGAAAGTTTTGCCGACGGCCGCATTCTCTCCGGCAAGGAAGCTTACAAGCGCGGGTTCGTGGATGAAATCGGAGACTTCGATACCGCAGTGAAGACCGCCAAGCGCCTGGCGAAGATTGACCGGGCAGATGTCGTGCAATATCAACAGACCTTCGACCTGTCCAATCTTTTTCACCTGTTCGGCCAGACCGAGGCCAGGAATACGGTCAAGCTGGAATTGGGCGTGGACATTCCCAAGTTGCACGCGGGGTATCAGTATTTTCTGGCGCCGACCTATCTCCAATAACGTGGGCCGAATCACGCTTATCAGGCATCCCCTGGTGCAGCATAACCTGACGCGCCTGCGTGACAAACGCACTGCCCCGCAGGAATTTCGCCGGGTGATGAGCGAAGTCGCCGCGCTCATCATTTACGAAGCGACCCGTTCCTTCGCCGTCCAGCCGTGCGACGTCAAGACACCCTTGGCTCGGTTTC
>JAQGPB010000348.1 GCA_028293265.1 Pedosphaera sp.
GCGATGCGCGGTCGCACGATGTATGTTGTTCCTTATCTCATGGGGCCCGCCGGTTCGCCGATGACCAAGGTCGGCCTCGAACTGACCGACTCCATTTACGTCGTGCTCAGCATGCGCATCATGACCCGCATGGGAAATGTCGCGTACGAGCACCTGGGCGCCGGTGATGATTTCAACCGCGGCCTGCATTGCATGCTCGATGTAAATCCTGAGCGCCGCTACATCTGCCACTTTCCACAGGACAACAAAATCATCTCCGTCGGCTCGGCTTACTGCGGCAACGTGCTGCTGGGAAAAAAATGTCTAGCGCTGCGCATCGGCTCTTATCTGGCCCGCAAGCAAGGCTGGATGGCCGAGCACATGCTCATCCTGGGCGTCCAAACGCCCGCGGGCGAAAAAACTTTCGTGGCGGCAGCCTTTCCGAGCGCCTGCGGCAAGACCAATTTCGCCATGCTCGTTCCGCCCGCGCATTTCAAGGGTTGGAAAGTCTGGACCGTCGGCGACGACATCGCCTGGATGAAGCCGGGAACCGATGGAAAACTTTACGCCATCAATCCCGAAGCGGGTTATTTCGGCGTCGTGCCGGGGACGAATTACAAGTCCAACCCAAACGCCATGGAGTCCATGCGCCGGGATACCATTTACACAAATGTCGCGCTGACGCCGGATTTGGATGTCTGGTGGGAAGGCAAGGACGGCCCGCCGCCCAAGGAATGTCTCGACTGGCGCGGCAACAAATGGACGCCCGACTCGCGGGAGAAAGCCGCCCATGCCAACAGCCGCTTTGCCGCGCCGATGACCAACAATCCCATGCTCGCGCCCGAGGCCAACGATCCCAGGGGCGTGCCCATCAGCGCAATTATTTTTGGCGGACGCCGTGGCGACACGATGCCTTTGGTGTATCAGGCGTTTGACTGGATTCACGGCGTTTACATCGGCGCGATGATGGGCTCGGAAATGACCGCCGCCGCCGCCGGCACCATCGGCCAGGTGCGCCGCGATCCGATGGCCATGCTGCCCTTCTGCGGCTATCACATGGGCAATTATTTTCAGCATTGGGTGGCGATGCGCAAACTGATCAAGCATCCGCCGCGCGTGTTTCATGTGAATTGGTTTCGCAAGGATGAACAGGGTGAATTTCTCTGGCCCGGTTTCGGCGAGAATATGCGCGTGCTCAAATGGATCGTGGATCGTTGTGAAGGCCGGGCGCATGCGGATGAAACCGCGCTGGGCTGGATGCCGCGCACCAGGGATTTTGATCTGGACGGCATGCCCGGCTATTCACGCGAGCGATTGGAGCAGGCCCAAAGCATCGTGGTGGAAGAATGGCATCGCGAGCTGCTCATACAGGAGGAACTTTACATGAAGCTCTACTCGCACATGCCGAAGGAATTGGTCTTCCAGCGCCAACTCCTCACTTCGCGATTGTAAAAAAATCCCCGGGCGCAAATTGCGAACGGGGATTGCAAAAATTGTTTTCGCTGGAACTTACGACTTGCCCGCCGCGGCAGCAGCCTTGGGGCTCATCAGCACCGTCTTGGAAGGCATGCTTTTGGTGCAGGCCGATTTGCCGCCGCAACAGGATTTGCTTCCCTCGCTGCATGTCGCATTTTTGTCGGCTGGAGCTTTGGTGCTGTTGTCCGCCTGAACCGAGGAGGCCAGGGCGAATGCCGATGCTGCCACGCAGAGAATTAGTTTTTTCATGAATTGATTGGATGATATTTTAATAATTTTGTCACGCTGAATATGGAGATTGGACATTAGGGCCGCATCTGGGTGGTACCACCCAAATAGCATGGGAGCCACGCCACCCTCAGCGGAGCGCGGGTCTGTGACCCGCAGCAACGTCCGAAAGCCAGGACGTCCTGGACTGGTTCTGACGCGCCGGTCGTCACCCCGTTGCTGCGGGTCACAGACCCGCGCTCCATCTGAATGGTTGCTGGCCGGGTGATGCCGCCCAGATGTGCCCATGCGCGGGTCGGCATTTTGTTCAATTCTCCGGCTCAACCAGTTTTCCATTCGTGTCCACGCTGAAAGAAATTTTCTTGCCGGCCCTTTTCGCCGCAACGTCATAAGTGATTTCACCGTCCTCATCATCAATGTTTTTCTCAATCTTCTTGATCTCGCCGCCAATCGTCTGCGCGCGGATGGTCTTTTGCACGGCGTCCGGAGTCTCGGTGAGTTCCACCTGCAAGCCGAGCAGCTTTCCATCCCGGGAAACGCTAAATGAAATGTCCTTGCCGTCCTTGTTCATCGTCACGTCAAAAGTGACCACGCCCTCTTCCACCACGCGGTCAATGTCGCCGAGCTTGCCATTGGCGGCGCGCACCTGCGCATGGATCGCCTGTCGCGCCGGCACTGGAATCTCGTTCATGAACACCTGCCACGTCAGCAATTTCCCGTCCAGCGCGACGCTGAATGAACGCGTCCGCTTGCCCGTCGTCAACTCCACGTCGTACCAAATCTCGCCGTCATCGCTGGTTTTTTCGATGTCGCCCAGCTCGCCCTTCGCCCTGCCCGCTTCCGCGAGAATGGTCTTCTGTACCGCGGCGGGAACCTCCACGAGTTTGACCACCTGCGATTGCTCGGTGGCCAGTGCCACCGCCATGCCGCAGATCAGCAAACCAATTGCAACCAAATATGCTCTAAGATTTCTCCCCATAATATCTATCCCCAGCCAAACAAACCTGAACCTGCCGCTCCGCCCGGCGCTCGTAAATCGTATATCGTAAATCGTAAATTCCCCATCATCCCTTGACCATCTCCCTCGCCTTAGTCAACGCTTCATCCAGCTTCGCGACCTCTTTGCCGCCGCCGCGCGCGTTGTCGGGCTTGCCGCCGCCTTTGCCGCCCACGATTGGCGCAATTGCCTGGATGATTTTTCCCGCCTGCACTTTGGCCGTGAACTCCGGCGACACCGACGCCACCAGCGACACCGCGCCATTGGCCGCGCCGCCCAAAACCACCACACCCGCAAACTGGCCTTTCAGCGAATCAACGATGGTTTGCAACGTGTCGCCATCCGCGCCGGAAATGTTCGCGATAATCGCGGGAACGCTGCCGCTGGTATCGGCCTTGGCCAGAAGCTCCTTCGCGCGACCTGCGGCTTCCTTTTGATTCGCCGCCCGCAACGATTTTTCCATTTCTTTTTGCTGAGCGAGCAAGGCATCAATCTTCTTTTCCAACTCGGCCACCGGCGTGTTTACC
>JAQGPB010000349.1 GCA_028293265.1 Pedosphaera sp.
GCAAAGCGGGTAACTGGCCAGTTCTTGGAATCGCAATCCCCGCATCATTTTGCGCGAAGGCCTCACCATCAGCGCCAACTGCAATTTGCCGTCGTTCAAACGGCCAACCATTTCTTCCGTGGACAAATCGTGCAGGCGGACCCGCACCCGGGGAAATTCCGCCTGGAAAATTCGCAACGCGCGCGGAAGAATTTCGACAGTCAACGACGGCGCGTAACCCGCCTGAATTTCGCCCTGCATGCCGCCGGCCTTGGCGCGTGCCGTCTTCACGGCGTCCTCGGCCCGTTGCAGCACGGCGCGCGCCTCGACGAGAAAAGTGCGGCCCGCATCGGTCAAATGAATGGACTTCGCGCTTCGTTCGAGCAGGAGAAAACCAATTTCATCTTCGAGATCGCGAATCTGCCGGCTCAATCCCGGCTGCGAAACATGCAGCCGCGCCGCCGCGCGCGTCACATTTTCCTCCTCGGCGACGGCAACAAAATAACGCAGGTGGCGAAGTTCCATTTCGCCGCCAGCATAACTTATAAGCATGCTAAGGCAAGAAACATGATATTTCCGCAGTTCCGGTTTGCGGCGTAGCCTTTGAACATGATTGATATTAGAAAAGCAAACGAACGGGGGCACGCCAACCATGGCTGGCTCGATACTTACCACACTTTCAGTTTCGCGGACTATTATGATCCGCAATGGATGGGCTTCCGCAGCCTGCGCGTCATCAACGACGATCTCGTGATGCCGGGCATGGGCTTCGGCACGCACCCGCACCGCGACATGGAAATCATCACCTACATTCTGAGCGGCGCGCTGGAGCACAAGGACTCGATGGGCAATGGCCGCGTCATCCGCCCCGGCGAGGTGCAATACATGGCCGCCGGCACTGGCGTCCGCCACAGCGAGTTCAACCCCGCCAAGGATGAAGCGGTCCACCTGCTGCAAATCTGGATCATGCCTGACCAGACGGGGGTGAAGCCGCGTTATGCCGAAAAATCGTTGCAAAGCGCGCCCACGGGCAAGCTGAACCTGGTGACCAGCAAGACCGGCCGCGATGGCTCAATCGCCATTCATCAGGACGCCGATCTTTGGATCGCCAAGCTGAGCCCCGGTGAAAGCACCGCGCACAAATTGGCGCCCGGCCGGAATGCCTGGGTCCACGTGGCTGAGGGCGAAGTTTCGCTCAATGGCAAAACGCTCGCTGGCGGTGATTCCGCCGCCGTGACGAAGGAAGCCTTGCTGGAACTGGCCGCGACCAAGCCGGCGCAGGTGCTGTTGTTCGATCTCAATTGACAATCAAAAACAAAAACAAAATTATGACTACAAACATTCAAAGCGAAACCTTGATCAACCAGCTCAACTGGCGCTATGCCACCAAGCAGTTCGACCCGGCAAGAAAAATCAATGCCCGGGATTGGGCCACGCTGGAAGAGGCGCTGCTGCTCACGCCTTCCAGCGGCGGACTGCAGCCGTGGAATTTCATCGTGGTGACGGATCCGACCGTTCGCGCCAAGCTTTTGCCCGCGTCCTACGGACAGGCGCAGATAACGAACGCGTCGCATCTGGTAGTTTTTACCTCGAAAAAGAATTTCGGTGAGGCGGATGTGGATTCGCACATAAGACATGTTGCCGAAGTGCAGGGCGTTCCGGTCGAGACGTTGGCCCCGTTGCGCGGCATGCTGGTCGGCGGCATTGTGCAAAGCATGGATGAAAAGGCCCGCGACGCCTGGGCGCGGAACCAGGCTTACATCGCGCTCGGGAATCTGCTGACCAGTGCCGCGCTGCTCGGCATTGACGCCTGTCCGATGGAGGGATTTGACCGCGCGCAGTACGACGAGATTCTTGGATTGAACAAAAAAGGCCTCGCGACCGCCGTGATCGCCACGCTTGGTTATCGCCTGCCGACGGACAAATATGCAGGCGCTCCGAAAGTGCGTTTTCCAAAGGAACAAGTGTTCACCCGGATTTAAATTTGATAACCCGACCAACCAACAACTCCAACCACCATGAAAATCGCAACCATCATCGCGCGGGTCCTGCTCGGACTCGTGTTCTTCGCATTCGGCCTGGCCTTTTTTCTTAATTTGATAAAGATGCCACCACCGCCACCCGGACATGCCGGGGAATTCATGACCGCCATGTTTGCCAGCCACTATATTCATGCGGTCAAGGTCTTCGAGGTCGTCGGCGGTTTTTTGCTGATCATCGGTCGTTTCGTCCCGCTTGGCCTCGTCCTCCTCGGGCCGGTGATCGTGAATATTTTGTTTTACGACATTCTCCTGGACCAAACCGGTTTGGGAATGGGAATCGTAATCGCCGCGCTGTCGCTGTTCCTCCTGTGGCGTTATCGCAGCGCCTTTGCCGGCTTGGTGAAAGCCTGATCAAGCTCCAAATTCCAAGCTCCAACATCCAGAGAATAATCAAGCACCAAGCACCAAATCGCGCTGATCAGAGATTGGCGTTTGAAGTTTGGTGCTTCTTTGGTGCTGGGATGTTGGAGCTTGGTGCTTAACGACGCTGCCTTAACTTATCCAATCCCACGGCGAGAATAATAATCATGCCGATTAGAATTTCCTGCATGTAAGTCGGCAGCCCCATCTGGTTGGAACCATTGCGCAAAACCGCCATGATGATCGCGCCGATCATTGAGCCGAGAATGCTG
>JAQGPB010000392.1 GCA_028293265.1 Pedosphaera sp.
CGACCCGAGCGTGATGCAATTTGTCGCCATCAGCGCCAGCGACGCCTATCAAAATCTCAAGCGCGGCAAGGTGATTGCCGCCGCGAAAAATGTTTTCGACCGCCGCAACCTGACTTCATTGAAAGCCGTCTGGGACGACCGCAAGTGGATCGGTGAGGTTTAAAAAATGCCCAAGTACCCAAACACCCAACTACCCAAGGAAATTCCAAGCGCCAATAACCAACCTTGGATTCGGGTTTGGAATAAGTGTTCTTCAGCCGGTGTTTGTTTGCTTCGCGGCTGATTTTTCCTTCGTTTGGGAAACGGTTGCCGCAAGCACGGGACCTTCCGGCACCGGGGCAAAAGCCAGGAATCCCCACAGCAACAAACCGAGGACGGCCGCGGAAAGGCTGATGCACAGGGTCTGGATGGGAGCCACGTAACGCATGACAATATCATGCTTGCCAGGTGTCAGGTAAACGCCGCGTTCGATTAAATTGCAACGCACGAGCGGCGCGGGCTTGCCGTCCACTTCCACCTGCCATCTTGGACTATACTTTTCGCTAAATAGTAACACCGAGGGGACTTTCGCGTCTGCCTGCAATTCGATGCGCTTGGATTTGTAATTGGGATTGATCTCGACCGTGCCGGCGGATTGATCGGCGTTCGTGGTTGCCGCTGCGGGAATGTTGTTCGAGACCAGCACCGTCTGGTGCGGATCGAAGCTCTGGCTGGCCAGGGTTTGCAGCGTTGATTGGTCGTTCGTGCTGACCTGCCAGTTGGAAAAAAGTTTCGCGCGCGGCAATGCGCCGAGAAATTCGATTACGGCGAGCTGGCCATTCGGATTAAGCTCCGTCTTGTAGTTCGCGGGAAATTGAGACTGAAATTCATTCAGATTCTCACGCTTGGGAACGAAATCAAAAGTATTGACCACCCTGAAAAGCTTTTCCGCCCCCGGCTGCTGTTTCGCAAGCTGCTGGACAAAATCCGCCGGCCCGAGGAGATAGCGCGTGTTGCTCAATTCCCAGAACCGCAGCGCGTTCCGGCCGATGGCGTTCATGTACATTTCCTTGTCCACGGTCACGCGCGGTTCCTGCACGATGTCGGCGCATTGAATATTTTTTTCCGGGAACAGGTGCTGTTTCCAATCGTTGCCGTACATGTTCGCCATGATGGCAAGCTGCTGCGTGCTGATCGGAACTCCAAATGCGAGCAGCGACGAAATTCGATGCTCGTACGGCTTGTCCGCGAGAAATTGAATGACGGGGTCTGCAGCGTATTTATAATCCAGGTCCCAATAGACAATCCACGGCACATCGGCGCGCCCGAGATCAAAAATCATCAGGGCTCCGAGCAAAACCCCGCCCCACCGCGCGCGCGAGCCGGAGAATTGCCCGCTGAAAATCAGCGCCAACAGGCCCACGGTCAGCGTCAGAATAAGCACATACCAGCCCACCGCGTGCAGGCTGAAAAGGGAAACCGCGCCCGAATCACTGGTGACACCGGGCGTGAGAGGCGTGCCGGGGGCGGGGATGCCGACCGTTTGCAGATAGGATTCGAGAGCGTGCCGGTTGGAAAAATAAAGCATCCAGGCCAGCAAGCTGGCCCCGATTGCACCGAGGCAGACATAAAGCCATTTGCGCTCGAACGCGCCCGCCTTCGCATGCCAGTTTTTGAACTGCGCCAAAATCCCGCCGACGCGGGCGACGTAATTCTGCAAATATTGGCCCGCCAGACCATGCACCCCGTACGCAAACAGGATGATCAGCGCCCAACTGAAGACGTGCATGAATTTCTGCGGATTGCGGATGGTTGAGGCGTAGGGAATCGCGTAAAAAAGCTGATAGAATGGAGCATTCTTGCCATAGGCAAAGAGCAGGCTGATTACCGCCGTCCCGGCCCAGAACCAGATAGACCTTCGTTGCAATAATTTAAACGGCGACATCCCGCCACGGAACGATTGAAAGACGGCCCATAGCGCGATCAACACCACCGGCACGCCCGCATAAAAGCCCGTGCCAACCAGATGTTGCAATCCCGGCATGGCACCGATGCTGCCCCAGTATTGATCTTCCTTGGGCGCGTCGTATTCGTACATGTACCAATTGTCGCGAAAGCCAAAAATTCCTGGCACGAGCACTTGGAGCGTTTCGGCCTTGGGGATGCTGAAATACGTGGCCTCGGCCCAGCGCGCGGCCCGGGTTGCCTCGTCCTGCTGCATGCCGGAGACGCCCTTGATTTGCGTGCCAACCAGGCTGGTCAAAGTATGCGCGGCGATGAACGCAGCAAACCCTGCCACCAAGGCGGTACGCAGAATGCCCCGGCTGGCTTTTGTGACAACGTGTCTTTCAGCGTCGTCCAGAAACAGCGCGTGATAAACCACAAAAGCCGCCACGAACAAACTGAACAGCGCCCCAATATCGTAAGCCTCCATCACCCCCACGCCCACCGCCAGGCCCGCGAGCACGACGCGAATCCATTGTCGTTTGACGGCCGGATTGGCTATCAGCCCGATGGCCATAAACATGAAGCCAAACCCCATGACCTGGGTCGCCACGCCCCAGCATGAGGTCGAGAAAAAATCGGACTTGAGCGCCGCCGCCAATCCGCCGAGAATGCATGCCACCGGCGCCAAACGGAGCTGGCGGAAACAGAAGCACGCGCCCATCCCCACGATGAACAACGCCACCGGACAATAAGTTTTCGAATAAATGAGCGGTGACATCAACACGCGCAACAGAGACGAAACGGACGGGGGCGGGCTCAAGCCTTCACCCCCCAGCCAATTTAAGTTCGCCCAGACACCCAGCAGGGTGGACGGCATGCGGGTATGTTCCGCCATCGTGGCCCCATATGGCCCGTCATTGGAAAAGATGACCTGGGCCGGGTTAAAAATGCGCCAGAAAAACAGCGCCAGCAACAGCGCCAGAAAAAAGCCCATGACGATCAGGGGACTTTTTCGCCTGGCGGCGCCGTCTGGATTTGTTGGGGCCGAAACACTTGGTTTTTTCTCGGTCTTCATCAGCTTTTATCCGCCATACCATAACCGGAGCTGTTTCTGGAGCAATGAGAATAATGAGGCATTTTTCTGCGGCCAGCCCGCCAGCCCCCAACTCCCCAAATTTTCCTTGCGCGAAGTGGCTGGGAAGTTACGATTTTCCGCAGTACTCCAAATTTAAGGGAGGAAACCAAATGCGCCTTTCACCTTATCTGCCGGTAAAATACTATTTGTCGTTTTTGAGCTTTTTGGTCCGGCAAGCCACCCGCGCTTTCTCGTTTGAACGGAGACCAAGTGTGGTGGGCATATTGATGCGGACGTATGTCAAGCGGCCCGAGTGGTTCTATTATCCCGGAGTCAGGCGCGAACGCCCCCAATTCCTTGCCTCGCC
>JAQGPB010000396.1 GCA_028293265.1 Pedosphaera sp.
CAGGCCACTTACAACGCGTTCTATTTCGTGACGCTCAAGCCGTGGAGCCAGCGAAAAAAATCCTCGGAACAATATGAAGCCATTCGCACCCGCTTGAATGATGAGCTGGGGAAGTTGCCGGAAGCGACCGTGTTTGCCTTTTCGCCGCCTTCCATTCCCGGCGTCGGCACCTCCGGCGGTTTCACCTTCATGCTGGAAGACCGCTCCGGCAAACAAGACCTTTCCTTCCTCACGCAAAATCTCGACAAATTCATGGCGGCGGCCAAAAAGCGTCCTGAACTGGCCGGCATCACCACCACCTACCTGCCGAGTGTGCCCCAGGTTTTCGCCAAGGTGGACCGCGACAAGGTGTTGAAACAGGGAGTTCCGATCGGTGACGTTTACCTGACGCTGCAAACATTCATGGGCGGCAACTTCATAAATTACTTCAACCGCTTTGGCCGCCAGTGGCAGGTCTATCTCGAGGCCGAGAATCAATACCGCGCGCGCGCCGAAAATCTCGGCCTCTTTTACGTCCGGAACAGCGCCGGGCAGAGCCTTCCCCTCTCCGCCTTCACCGAGATTCAACCCCGCATCGGGCCGGAATACATCATGCACTACAATGAATTTCCCTGCGCGCAAATCAACGGCTCGGCGGCGGCCGGCTACAGTTCCGGCCAGGCCAACGCCGCGCTGGAGCAGGTCTTCGCGCAAACGATGCCCAAGCTCATGGGCTACGATTATTTCGGCATCTCGTTCCAGGAAAAGCAGGCGCAGCAGGGAGTTTCGCAGGGCCTGATTTTCGGCCTGTCGCTGGTGTGCGTGTTTCTGATTCTCGCCGCGCAATATGAAAGCTGGTCACTGCCCTTCAGCGTTTTGCTGGGCACGCCCACCGCCATCCTGGGCGCCTTCGTGGCCTTGAACGCGCGCGGGCTGCAGAACAATGTCTATGCCCAGATCGGCCTGATCATGCTCATCGGGCTCGCCGCAAAGAACGCCATCCTCATCGTCGCGTTTGCAAAAAGCGAATATGAAGGCGGCAAATCCATCATTGATGCCGCGCAAGGCGGCGCCAGCATCCGCCTCCGCCCCATTTTGATGACCTCCTTTGCCTTCGTGCTCGGCTGCGTTCCGCTCTGGATCGCCTCCGGTTCCGGAGCGGTTTCGCGCCGTACTCTGGGCACAGTTGTCATCGGCGGGATGCTCGGCGCGACCTTCGTGGACACGCTCATCGTCCCGGTCACCTTTTACGTCGTCGAAAAAACCGTCGCGCGTTTCAGCAAGAAATCTGGGGACGAACCCCCGCCGGAACCACCAGAACCAGCCGGATGATCATGGAACTCAGTCGAAAGGAGCGGCACCTTGGCATTGCCGCCATCGGAGTGCGGCTTGGTATCTCAGGCTTTGGACTTTGCATTTTGCTCATCGCCGGTTGCGCCGTGGGACCAAATTACCGCCGTCCCGCCCTGAACCCGCCGCCCGTTTTTCGCGGCGAAATGCAGGCTGCAACCAATTCCTTCGCCGACCTTCCCTGGTGGCAGATTTTTCACGACGACACCTTGCAGGAATTGATCCGCATCGCCCTCACGAACAATTACGATCTCCGCGTCGCCGTCAGCCGGGTCGAACAGGCCCACGCCGTCATGATCGAAACGCGGTCACAGCTCTTGCCGCAAATCAACTATACCGGCCTGGGCATAACCGAAAAAAACATCAGCACCAGCGGCGCGCTCTTTTCCAGCGCGACGACCAGCGGGGGCCTGAACACTACGACCGCGTCCAGCGGCCGGACCACCTTCTACCTGGGCGACTTGAATACAACCTGGGAGATTGATCTTTGGGGCCGCATCCGCCGGCTCACCGAATCCGACCGCGCGCAATATTTCTCCAGCATCGAGGCTCGGCGCAACGTCACCATTTCCCTCATTGCCCAGGTCGCGCAGGATTATTTCCAATTGCTCGCCCTGGACCGCGAACTGGCCATCGCCCGGGAGACGACCAATTCCTACGGCGACAGCCTGAAAATTTTCGACCAACGGCTGCGCGGCGGCGTCGCCTCCAAGCTGGAAACATCCTCCGCCGAGGCCCTGCTCTATGCCACCGCCGCCACCATCCCCGATCTCGAACGCCAGATTGCCCTGCAGGAAAACGCGCTCAGTTACCTGCTCGGCCTGTATCCCGGCGCCATCAGGCGCGACCATTCCCGGCTGCTGAACGAATCGCTGCCGGACGTCCCCGCCGGCCTCCCCTCCGCCCTGCTCGAGCGCCGGCCGGACATTCGCGAAGCGGAGCAGCAACTCCGTTCCGCCAACGCCCAGGTCGGTGTCGCCGTCGGCAATTTTTTCCCCCAGCTCACCCTCACCGGGCTGTTCGGGCAGGTCAGCCCCACTCTGTCCGCCTTCTCCGGGGGCGGCGTCAACGCCTGGAACGCCGCCGCGAACCTCACCGGCCCGATTTTCCAGGGCGGAAAACTGAAGGCGCAATATCACCAGGCCAAAGCCTTGCGGGATCAATATGTCTGGCAATACCGCGGTGCCGTGCTGACCGCGTTCCAGGAAGTTTCCAGTTCGCTCGTCGCCCGCGAAAAATACGCCGCCGAGCGCATCCAGCAAGCCCGCGCCGTCGAGGCCTACCGCGAGGCCACCAAGGTTTCGCTCCAGCGTTATCGCCTCGGCGAGTCGAGCTACTATGAAGTGCTCCAGGAACAGCAGCTCCTTTTCCCGGCGGAAAATACGCTCGTGCAAATCGAGCTGAACCAGCTTGTCACCGTCGTTCAGCTCTACCTCCAGCTCGGCGGCGGCTGGGAGACCGGCCCGCAACCCTGAGCTTGCAACCATGCGTCGCCCGGCTAAGGGCCTATCTCGGCAGGAGAAACGCCGTGTTTTTTCTCCCTCGCCCCCTTGGGGGAGAGCAGCCCTGTTGGGTGCTGATCCAGCTTGAGGTCCGGCGTCGTGCATGGGGGACTTCCCCCCGTAGTTTGAGCGTCGTGTTTGTCTGATAATCTTAATCAAACGCATGCCACAAGCGAACAGGTTCATAAATGATTAACTCGAACCAGACCTTCGTTATTGTGTCTTACCCACAACTTTATGAAAATAATCTTGCATGATAACTAATGGTCACAAGCAGCCCGGCTCCCCGGCGGCTCGTTTGCCCAAGTGTCCCACGGGCATCCAAGGTCTCGACGAAATCACCGGCGGCGGGTTGCCGCGCGGGCGGCCCACGCTGGTATGTGGCGGCGCGGGTTGCGGCAAGACGCTTTTCGCCGCGGAATTCCTCGTGCGCGGCGCGGCGCAGTTCGGCGAGGCGGGCGTTTTCATGTCCTTCGAGGAGACCGACGCGGAGTTGAAGGCCAACGTCGCGTCGCTCGGATTTGATCTGCCGGGGCTGGTGCGGCGCAAAAAAATTGTGCTCGACCATGTGCACATCGAGCGCAGTGAAATCACGGAGACCGGCGAGTACGACCTGGAAGGATTGTTCGTCCGGCTCAATTACGCGATTGATTCCATCGGCGCCAAACGCGTGGTGCTGGACACGCTCGAAGCCCTCTTCTCCGGCCTGCCGAACGAAGCCATCCTGCGCGCCGAGTTGCGGCGGCTCTTCCGCTGGCTCAAAGATAAAGGCGTGACCGCCGTCATCACGGCCGAACGCGGGCGCGAACAACTGACGCGTCACGGGCTGGAGGAATATGTGTCCGATTGCGTCATCCTGCTCGATCACCGGGTCAATGACCAGATTGCCACGCGGCATCTGCGGGTGGTGAAATACCGCGGCGCGCTGCACGGCACCAATGAATTTCCGTTCCTCATCGGTGATGCCGGCCTCAGTGTGTTGCCCATCACGTCGCTGTCGCTGAACCACGAGGTGTCGAACGAGCGGATCGCCACCGGCATTCCCCGGCTCGATGCGATGCTGGGCGGGCGGGGTTTTTTTCGCGGCAGCAGCATTCTGCTCACGGGCACGCCCGGCACCGGCAAGACCATCATCGCCGCCAATTTTGCCCAGGCCGCCGGCCGGCGCGGAGAACGCGTCCTCTTCTTCTCGTTCGAGGAGTCGCCCCACCAGATCATCCGCAACATGCATTCCATCGGCTTGCGCCTGGATCCGCTGGTCAAGCGCGGACTGCTCCGGTTTCACTCGGCGCGACCCTCGCTTTACGGCCTGGAGATGCATCTGGCCACGATGTTCAAGGAAATCGCGGCCTTTCAACCCGAAGTCGTCATCATTGACCCGATCACCAGCCTGTTGGAATCAGGCACCGATTCCGAGACCAAGGGGATGGTGACGCGGCTGATTGATTATTTGAAGGCCGGGCAGATCACTTCGCTGTTCACCAGCCTGACCCGGGGCGGCCATGCGCTGGCACAAAGTGAAGCGGCCATGTCCTCGCTCATGGATTCCTGGCTCTTGCTGCAGGACTTTGAAGGCAACGGCGAACGCAACCGCGTGCTCTACGTGTTGAAAGCGCGGGGCATGGCGCATTCCAACCAGATCCGCGAGTTCCTGATTTCGGATCATGGCATTGACCTCGTGGACGCCTACATCGGCCCGAGCGGAGTCCTGACCGGTTCCGCCCGCGTGGCGCAAAATTCCCTCGAAAAAGCCGCCGTGCTCGCCGGCCAGCAGGAGGCTGCCCAGCTCAAGCGTGAGGTGGAGCGCAAACGCGCGGCGCTCGAACGGCAGATCAGCGGACTGCGCTCCGAGCATGAAGCCTCTGCCGAAGAACTTCGGCGTATTGCCGAACAGGTCGGAACCCAAACTCTCTTGCTGACCACCGAGCGGACCGAATTGGGCCGCTTGCGTCAGGCGGATGTTTCCGTGTCGGCCGGCGCGCGGGGCAAGACCAGGCTGAACCACAGAAAATGATGAAACCCAGATCAGTGAAACCACCGGTCTCCGCGTCCGGACGCCGGCCAGCCAAACTCTGGCAACTGCGCCTTTACGTGGCCGGTCACACACCCAAATCGCTGGCGGCCTTCGCGAACTTGAAGGGTATTTGCGAAAGCCATCTCAAGGGCCGCTATCGCATCGAGGTGATTGATTTGTTGGAGCAGCCCCAGCTTTCCAAGGGAGACCAGATCCTGGCGGTTCCCACGCTGGTCCGCAAATTGCCGCAGCCCGTCCGAAAAATCATCGGCGACTTGTCCGACACCGAACGCGTCCTGGTCGGCCTGGATTTGTTTTCCGCCGCCTGACCGGGACGAACGCCATGAAAACTCTCAAGAACAGCCGCGCGACCAAGGCCTTTGAAAAGACCCTGGCCACCCCGCCCACGGGCAGATACGTCCTGCGCCTGTACGTGGCGGGAGCCACCGACCGTTCGCGCCAGGCCATCCTGCGCGCGCGTCAACTCTGCGAAACCGAACTCAATGGCAACTTCGAGCTGCAAGTGATTGACGTTTACCAGCAGCCCATCCTGGCGCGGGACGGCCAGATCGTCGCCACCCCGACGCTCGTTCGGGAATTCCCGAAGCCGGTGCGCCGGCTCATTGGCAACCTGTCCAACACCGCCGGCCTGTTCGTCGGGCTGGATTTGGACACCAAAGGCAAAAACGCCCTTTGAAAACCGCCCAGGGACAACCCTCCTCCCGCCCCGCGCCGTCACCCGCGCGGGTCCGCAACCAGGTCGGCGGGACGAAGGCTCCCGAGCTTTCCGCACTCCGCGCGCGCCTGGCCGAGGCAGAGGAAACGCTCTCTGCCATCCGCGCCGGCGAAGTGGATGCGGTGGTGGTCGCTGGCAAGGCCGGCCCGCAAGTGTTCACGCTGCAAGGCGCGGAGCAAGCCTATCGCGTGCTCATCGAATCCATGAACGAGGGGGCGCTGACGCTCACGGCTGACAAGCGGATTCTTTATGCCAACCAATGCTTTGCCCGGATGGTCAAATGCCCGCTGGAACAGGTGATGGGCAGTTCCTTTCGCCATTTTCTCTCCGTTGAAGACCTGGCGACGCTCGGACCACTCCTGCAACAGGCCGACAAATCCGGCACGAAGATCCAGATGCTGCTAAAGGCCCGCGACGGTTCGCAGATGCCGGTGCATATCTCCATCCGTCCGCTGGCAAAGACCGGTTCCAAAAACGATGCCATTGGCATGGTGGTGACGGACATGACCGAGGCCCGCCGGGCCGCCAGTCAGCAGGAGACGGCGCGCTTATATGCGCAGGTCCGCGAACATGCGGCCGAGCTTGAGCGCCGGGTTGACGAACGAACGAGCCAACTGCTCAACGCCAATCAGGAACTTGAGGCTTTCGAATCATCCGTATCGCATGACCTGAGGGCTCCCTTGCGTCACATCACGGGTTTTTCCCACCTCCTGATCGAGAGTTATGCGTCGCAGTTCCCGGAAGGTGCCCGGGACTTTATCAATAAGATACTCGTCGGCACTCAGGAAATGGCGTGCCTGATC
>JAQGPB010000424.1 GCA_028293265.1 Pedosphaera sp.
GAGCCTGTCCTTGTTCTTGAGCCACGTTGCGCGAATGATGCGGGCTTCCTCGACGGTGTTGACGAGGGGTTTTTCACAATAGACGTGTTTGCCGCGGTTCATCGCCCAATTGGTAACGAAGGCGTGCGTGTGATCACAGGTGCAGCAGACGATGGCGTCAACATCCTTTTGATCGAGGCATTTGCGCCAGTCCGCGTATTGTTTCGCCCCGGGGAATTTCTGGCCGGCGGAAGCGAGATGCTTTTCATTCACATCACAGATGGCGACGACGTTCTCGTGGGACATCACGTCGAAATGATCCTGGGCCCGGTGCCCGGTGGCGATGAGGGCGATGTTCAGCTTGTTGCTCGGAGCATCGGCGCCAAAGAGTTTGATGCGCGGCAGGATAAGTGTTGTCGCTCCGACGAAGGCGGCGGACTTAAGGAACTGACGTCTGTTGGTGAAGCGTGGCAACGGTGGGTGTTCACTTTGTTCTTTCATAAATGTTCGTGGGCTTGATTCGGCTTTATGGTGACAGCGCCGGCCAGTTATTCAAGACTGGAAATCCATGCAGCAGCCAGCCACGGATGGACACGGATAAGACGCAGAAAGGGGCCCGGTTCTCTTTCCGGTAAAAGTGAAAGGCTGGTGTCAACCGCGACACCAGCCTTTATGCGGGGCAGAGTTACGACCCACTGTCCCTAAATTGCACCTGGCGTCGTAGCGCGACCCACTCCGTCCATGAATTTTATGGATTCATTCGTCTCCGGGACATGAAGCAGGACGCGGAACGGGCCGGCCATCATTTGCCTGGCAAAGTTATAAGCCAAAGTTGTGACGATGAAATCATCGGCTTCGGTGGGATCAGGAGTCCACCCGCTACGGGGGGCGAGATATTCCTGATTTTGAACATTCTGAATCAACACCTTCATATTCGTGCATGAGAATGCCGCAAAGGGCGACGGCGTGGGAAGTCGGCGAATACGGCAATGGGCAGCCTCCCATTGTCCTACAGGAATTCAATCCCCATAAAACGCGGAGAGGTCTGCCAGCAAATCGGGGCCCAGCGGGAGAGGCTTGTGCGAGGTTCGCGCCGAGCGGGCGGGACTTGTGGCTACGAACAGACGAATCTTAAGGTATTGCGGGTGAATAATGATGACCGGTTCCTGCTGATTGCTCAATTGCAGATGGTGGTGCGGATTCGGTGAGCCGAGCCAAGGAAATTGCACATCGGGGGGTTCACAGAGCGAAAGCCCGTATTTTTCCGCGATGTTCCGGGCGTTGCTCTCTTTGGCCGGCATGATCCAGCCGTTCTCGGGGTACCAGTCCGCAAGTTGTTGCCGGGGAACGCTTAAGGTCACGAACCGATCGCAGTAGCATAAAAAGCCGAATCCCGATTCGACCGGCAGTTCCATCTGGTGCAACAACCGGGTGAACTCCTCGTCGGTGAGCCCATCGCCAACTTCCGCCCGGATGGTTCGGATGGTGTCCAGCAAAGATATGCCGGGCTTGGAACTGACGCCGATCTTGGTTGCGCCTGGGTTGTTCATAAGATTAGAGGCAGGCTGCTCATGCCCACAAGCAACATCGTTTATCCATTAACTGGTTGCAAGTAGGCAGAACCAAATACAAGTCTCAGCCAAAGCGCGAATGTTAATCTTTCAGGAAAATAAAAAAGCCCCGCCAGAGTGACCCGGCGGGGTGTGCGTGAACATGGTTCACAAATCAGCAGTCAGCGGTTTTCGCGAGCGGAATATCGTATCGCCGGTCATCAAACTTCAGGACGATCTGGGCGGGGTGCAGATCGAGTTCCGCCATGCGGGCCATTGCGGCCGCACTTGACGGAAATGCCAGCGCGTGGTCTGGCTCACGCACCCAGCGTCCCGGTTCCGCGAAGAATTCCAGAGAATGACAATTTTGAATCAGGACAATCATGTCAGGAAGATTCACGAGAATTGTAGAAAAGCAAGGCACCCCCGGCAAAAAAGCCAAAGGCTTGGGAGACCGGCAGTGTGAATACTGGATTGCATGAGAAGGTCTGTTGGGGTTACATTCCTGCGCACTAAGACAATTTCTCCGACACGGTCATGCGAAGACCCTATAAACTGATAGGCGCGGTTTTGCTGG
The DNA here is from genome assembly GCA_028293265.1 of Pedosphaera sp. Next base: position 2,107 of record JAQGPB010000424.1, read on the forward strand.
TTCTGCCCGGAATGCTGGCGCGGGGCGCAGATGCCAAGGTGGACTACGACCGCGATGTCCGGCCGATTTTTGCGGACACCTGTTTCAAGTGCCATGGTCCCGATGAAAGCAAGCGCAAGGCGAAGCTGCGCATGGACACAAAGGCGGGAGCTTACGCCGACCATGATGGACATGCGGCCATCGTGCCGGGCGATTTGAAGATGAGCGAAGCGTGGCGCCGGGTCAATGCGGCGGGGACGGACGACCTGATGCCACCCGGGGACTCGGGGATGAAGTTGTCGGAGCAGCAGATCAAGGTGTTTGGAGAATGGATCAAGCAGGGTGCGGAGTATGCGCCGCATTGGTCATTCGTGCCGCCGGTGGCGGTGAGTCTGCCGAAAGTGAAAAAGGCTTCGTGGCCGCGAAATGGGATTGACCGTTTTATCCTGCAGAAGTTGGAGGCGGAAAAGCTCAGTCCCTCGCCCGAGGCGGACAAAGCGACGTTGATTCGCCGGGTGACCCTGGACTTGACGGGCTTGCCGCCAACGTTGGCGGAAGTGAAGGCATTCCTAGGTGACCACAGTTCGCGAGCTTATGAAAAGGTGGTGGACCGGCTGTTGAGTTCGCCGCATTACGGCGAGCGGATGGCGCTCGACTGGCTGGATGCGGCGCGGTTTGCCGACACGCACGGTTATCATATTGACGCCGGGCGCGACATGACGCGGTGGCGCGAATGGGTGATTAATGCGTTCAATTCGAACAAGCCGTTCGACCAGTTCACCATCGAACAAATCGCGGGCGACCTGCTGCCCAATGCGACCCTGGAACAAAAGATTGCCAGCGGGTTTAATCGCAATCACATGATCAATTTCGAAGGCGGTGCGATTCCCGAGGAATATCATACTGCTTACCTGATTGACCGGGTGAACACGACGACAACGGTGTGGTTGGGATTGACGGTGGCTTGCGCGCAGTGTCACG
>JAQGPB010000427.1 GCA_028293265.1 Pedosphaera sp.
CTGCCGGAAGGGACCAAAAATTCCGGCAACGCCGCCACGGTGATGACACCCAGCGATCCTCCATCCGAACTGGATTACGAAACCTGGATCGGCCCCTCGAAGATGATGCCTTACATCCAGGGCCGGACGCATCGAAACTGGCGTTGGAACTACAATACCGGCGGCGGCCAGTTGATGGATTGGATTGGGCACCATTGTGACATCGCCCATTGGGGCTGTGACTTCGACAACTCCGGCCCGTCAGAGATCGAAGGCGTGGGAGAATTTCCCCCAAAAGATGCAATATGGAACACCGCCACTAAATATCGCATCGAATTGCGCTATCCCCGCAACATCACCATGATCATCGCCGGCGGCTATCCGGAAATTCGCAGCGGCGTCAAATGGATCGGGACCAGCGGCTGGGTTTGGGTGGATCGCGGCGCTTTTGATGCCTCGAATCCGGACTGGCGCGACCATCGAAACCTCCCGGATGACCTGCGCAAGGTGAAACTCTACGTTTCCACCAATCATCAGCAGAACTTTCTCGATTGTGTCAAATCGCGGAAGCCGACGATCACTCCGGCCGAGACGGCGCACCACTCCGCCATCCCCGGACACTTGGGCCTGATCTCGATGTTGGTCGGACGCAAGCTCAGATGGGATGTGCAGACCGAAAAGATCCTCGGCGATGCCGAAGCCAGCGAGTTGCTCACCCGTCCGTTCCGTCCCCCGTGGAAACTTGGCTGAGCGCCAAATTCCAAGTAAACATAAAAAAGTGCGTTTTGTGACCGGCAAATGAATTGTTCGTGAGTTCAAAATTTATGAATCAGAAATCGCAAACCAGCCCGACCGGCGAAACCAACGGGATCAGCCGTAGAAGCATGCTCAAATTGGCTGGCGGCGGCATGCTCGCATTGGCCGCTCCAACCGGCGCGGTTGAAACCGCCCCAGACAAGGAGAGCAACGATTATTACCGGGCCAAAAACGGCCGTATCAATCAGTCCGTCATCCATTGGTGTTTCAAGCCGATGCCGGTGCCGGAACTGGCGGCGCAGGCTGCGGCAATGGGCTTGAAGTCGGTGGAATTGGTGGCGCCGGAATTCTGGCCCGTGTTAAAACAACATGGATTGACTTGCGCGATGGCGCCCAGCCACGGCTTCGCGAAAGGCTTCGCCCGAAAGACCGAACACGAGGAATGTTTAAAATTGCTGCGCCAAAGAATTGACGACTGCGCGGCGGCAGGGATTCCGAATGTAATCACCTTTTCCGGATTTCGCCGCGGAATTTCCGACGAGGAAGGCATGAAGAACATGGTCGAGGGCCTGAAACAGGTGGTTGGCCACGCGGAAAGGCAAAAAGTGACCTTGTGTCTTGAGGTGCTGAACTCGCGGGTGAACATCGAAATGAAAGGGCATCCGGATTATTTTTGCGACCGCCTAGAGACCGGGGTTGAAGTCTGCCGTCAGATCGGTTCGGAACGGATGAAGCTGCTATTTGATATTTACCACATCCAGATCATGGAAGGAGACTTGATCTCGCGAATCCGGCAATACCACCCTTACGTCGCGCACTATCACACGGCGGGAAATCCGGGGCGCAACGAAATTGATGAAACTCAGGAAATCAACTACGCGCCGGTGATGAAGGCCATAATTGATACCGGCTACCAGGGCTACGTGGGCCAGGAATTCGTCCCCGTGCGCAACCCGATGGCTTCGCTGAACCAGGCCGTGAAAATCTGTGATGTTTAATTTTAACCGACCGCAAAACAACCTCCATCCCAAACATGATATTTCATAAATCCCTTTGTCAGACCGCTTTTTCCGTTTTAATCGCCCTTGCCGCGCAAATACCATTGCACGCAGTCGAACCCATCCACGCGCTCCTCATCACGGGCGGCGGTTCGCACGATTACGAGCGCCAAAAAACAATTCTGACCGAGGGCATCAGCGCCCGAGCGAATGTGACTTGGAAAATCGTTGACGAAGGCGGCGAAGTCAAAACGCACGAGGTTGGCATTTACCATGAACCGGATTGGACGAAGGGCTTTGACGTGGTGGTGCATGACGAATGCTTCGGACAGGTGACGAACGTGGATTTTGTCGAGCACATGGCGCAGGCGCATTCCAACGGCGTGGCAGCGGTGGTGCTGCATTGCTCGATTCACGCCTATCGCCTCGCAAAAACGGACGAATGGCGGAAGGTGCTCGGAGTGAGTTCCTATCGCCATGAGGCGAAACGCCCGTTCAAAGTCGAGAACCTCAAACCCGAGCATCCCGTCATGAAAGGTTTCCCGGCCACCTGGAATGATTTTCCCGACGAGCTTTATGTCATTGCCAAACTGTGGCCGGACTGTGTGGCGCTGGGGCAGGGGATGGGCGTGACGAACAAGGAGAACGTTTGCATCTGGGTGAACACCTATGGCAAAGGCCGCACTTTCGGCACGACCCTGGGCCACGGGAACGACACTGTGGAATCGGATGTTTATCTGGATCTGGTCACGCGTGGTTTGCTCTGGGCTTGCAACAAACTCGACGACGATGGCAAGCCCAAGCCCGGTTATGGTCCGAAGAAATGACAGCCGGCCATGATCACCGCGCCCGCTGAAACCGGTCAGCAAAAGCCTGTGGGCCGATGGTATGCAGGCGTGACGTCTTACCAATGGCTTATGCTGGCCATTGCTTCCGCCGGTTGGATTTTTGACGCTTTTGAAGGGCAGATTTTCAACCTTACCCGCAACCAGATGCTCGCCGATATTCTGCACGTCGGCACAAGTGCTCCCGTGATCAAGGATTACGGCGACAAACTGCTCGCCATCTTTCTCATTGGCGGCACCGTGGGCGGATTGCTTTTTGGTTCGCTGGCTGACAAATGGGGGCGGCGTCCCACCATGGCGATCACCATACTGATGTATTCCGTTTTTTCCGGGCTGACATTCTTCGCCACGAATTTATGGCAGGTGGGTTTGCTTCGATTCTTGGTCGCCATGGGTGTCGGTGGTGAATGGGCGGTGGCAGCCAGCCTTGTGGCTGAAATTTTTCCGCCACAGGCACGCGCGCACGCATCGGGAATTTTTCACGCCACAAGTGTGCTGGGAATTTGGACTGCGGCCCTGGCGGCGCTGGCTGTCGGCGCGCAATGGCGTTACGGATACATAATGGGCATTGTGCCCGCGCTCTTGATTTTATGGGTCAGGAAAAACGTCAAGGAACCCGAAAGCTGGGTCGTGGCGGAAGCCAGGGCAACGCGGGGCGAAGGCCCAAAAATGGGCAGCTTTGGGGAATTGTTGCTCGATCCCCGTTGGAGCCGTCGCGCCATTCTGGGAATGCTCCTTGCCGCAGTAGGGCTCGGCAGTTTTTGGGGCGTCACCGTGGCAGGCCAGGATCTTGTGAGAGAGTTGCTTTTGCGAAATGGCCTGACGCCGGCCGAGGCGGCCCCTCACGCCCAAAAAGCTTATGGTATTATCGAGACCGCTGGCGGCCTCCTGGGATTGCTCGCCTTTGGGCCATTATGCGTGCGGCTGGGGAGGAGACGCGCATTCGGACTGATGCATCTGGGTGCGTTTCTGATCGTGCCCATCACCTGTTACCTCCCGAGCACCTATTGGCAGCTACTAATGATATTGCCTGTTTTTGGCTTCCTGACATTGGGCATTCATGCCGGCTACGCCATATATTTTCCGGAATTGTTTCCCGCCCATTTGCGCGGGACTGGAACAGGATTCTGCTTCAACGGCGGACGCATCCTCGCCGCCTCCATCCTCGTGCTCTCAGGCTGGCTGAAATCGCTCCCCGGAATGGATTTGCGACTAGCCATCACTTTGCTCGCCCTCCTGTTTCCACTTGGTCTCGTCATCATCTGTTTCCTGCCTGAAACCAAGGGCCAACCCCTGCCCGAATAACCTGCCTTGGTGCCGGAAAAGGTTATGACATTGGATGTTTGGCGAAGGAAATGAAAAGCCGGGCGGCAAAAATCATTTTGAATTGATCCCCGTCCTTTTAGTCACGCTTTTGATATACTCCACCTCATGCTGGTCAAAAGGTGTTCCATCCTTGCGAAAAATATCGTGAAACCAGACGGCCGGCTCAGCGGTGTAGGTTTTGACCCACGTGTCCCATGGATAGATGGTCTGCGTCTTGCCCGCCACAAAGCCCCAGTTCAAAGCGCCGACTTTTTGTTCCTGCATGTAACCCATGAGCGGATCGAACGTGCTCCCTCGCGGCCGCGCCATGTATTCGGTGCAGATGATCGGCCGCTGATATCGTTTAAGGTTCGCAATGCATTCCTTCATGTCCGCCAGCGCGCCGTAATTGTGAAACGTGATGATGTCCGATTCTTCCAGCAAGAATTTCTCCATCGGCGACAGCTTGGCCGCGATTCCCCACGAGCCCAGCCACACCGCGGAAGTAATCGGCTGGCCCGGATCAACTTCCCGCGCCCAGCCAAATGCCTTCTTCAGCAGCATGAGAGAAAGCTCCGGCTTGTTTGCCGGTTCATTCGCCTCATACGCTGGGCGGTTCATGTTGTCCGGCTCGTTGAAAATGTCCCAGGCCAGCACCCGCCGGTCGCTCTTGAAATGCCGGATGACTCCCTGCACATAATCTTTCAATTCATCCTGGCGTGCCGGGTCCTTGAGAATTTCCACGCCCGGACTTTGCACCCAGCCGGAATTATGCACATGCGGCTTCGGTTCGCGCTGCGTGCCCAGCTTGGGAAACGGATCCCAGACAGCATCCAGCGGCACAAAGATCACTTTGATGTGATGCTTGTCCGCAATGGTTAAGAACCGATCCATGCGCTTCAGAAAACCCGCCTGATCCCCGGTCCAAAGCAGATTATGCAGAAATACCCGCACCGTGTTAAAACCAAGCTGCTCCGCCCAACCCAGTTCCCGGTCAATCGTCACGGCATCGAACGTCTCTGCCTGCCACATTTCCAATTGGTTGATCGCCGTGCTTGGTGAGAAATTACAACCCACGGGCCATGGCTGGCTGCGATACCAGTCATTGGCCCGCTCCTGCGACCATTGCGCGGCGCTTACCAGTTGGACCAGCAGGCTTAAAAGCAGAATCAGTCCAACAGGTGCTTTCAATGATCGTTTCATATTTGTGGTCATGGTTGAAACAAAACCTGTCATTCTCAGCATGCCTATGCCAGCAAATTATTTCCCGTTTCCACAAACGGAGAACGAGATGCTTCCGCACTGGCGCGAACATCGAATCGTGGTGACGGCTGCCATCGGGTACCTGGGCGGACGGGGAACGCCATGCATTTTTTCTTGGCGAAATGGCGCGGGAAGGATTAAAGATTGTTCAGCACATGAACCGGAGAAACCGCACCATACTGATTTCCACGACCTCGCTGGTCCTTGCCGGATTTCTGTTTTGGGCGGGCAGGGCGCTGGTTGGGCCGGCGAGCACGACGGCGGAGCAGGTTGTCAGTTATGTGAACTCGGTGGATTTGGCGCGGTTGCCGAGTGCGGAGCGGAGGGCCGCATTGCGCAGGCTCGAGGACAGGGTGAATGCGTTGACGCTGGAGGAACGGCGCAAGTGGTGGGCGGAGGGAAAATGGCACCGATGGTTTGACCAGATGACCGAGGAGGAGAAGGGCCGATATATCGAAGCAACGCTGCCGACGGGATTCAAGCAGGTGATGAATGCGTTTGAGAATCTTTCGCAGGACCGGCGTGTGCGGGCGATTGATGTGGCGATGCAGCAGCTCAAGCAGACCCACCGTCTGGTGACCGACCGCGAACCGGGGCACGAGGCCGGCATGTACGGCACGAACCCGCCGCCGGTCTTGAGCCCAGAACTGGAGAACCGGGCGCGGATGGTGGGGTTCAGAACTTTTTATGCCGAGAGCACGGCGCAGACCAAGGCGGAACTGGCGCCGCTGCTGGAAGAGCTGCAACATCAACTGGAGGTTGGCGGACATCCCGGCCAATGATTTATGAGGCCGCCATTGCTGCATGAAGGTGGGATGGGGGAGACAACCTCGCCCGGAAAGCAACGTGCCGAGGCTCAGGCCGATTCCAAGGGAGTGATTTTAGGGTCTCATTTCCTCGTTTCCTACAAAGACAGATTTTTTGGCTCAAGAGCTTTTACCTTGATTGAGTTGCTGGTGGTAATTGCGATCATCGGATTGCTGGCCTCATTGCTGCTGCCCGCGCTGGCTCGGACGCGGGAAACGGGCCGGTCGGCGGCCTGCCTGAGCAATCTTCATCAAATCGGCCTTGGATTGCAGATTTACGCGCAGGAAAATGGCAACCTGCTGCCGAAAATGTATGACAGGGCCACGAATGGCGGGGCTAATTCTGGTCCCTATTTTGACCAAGTGATGCTTCCGTTCGTTGGGGGCGTTTCAAATGTGTTCCATTGCCCTTCGGACAACAAGCGTCTTTTCGAGCTGACCGATTCGAGCTATGGCTGGAATTTTTTGCTGAATGGGCAGGATGCGGATCATCTGCATCTTTTGACGAACATCTATCCTTCGACGCAGATATTCGTGGTTTCTGACAAGGAGAAATTCCATCTGGCGCGGGGAGACAAGCGGGCGATCAATTATCTTTATGCGGATGGGCATATCAAGAATCTTATGGAATTGCAGGCACCGTGAGGAGCGGATGCGCCGGTGCAAAACTACGGGCTTCATTTGAGCACCGGCTCCGCATCGGGCCGGGTGCCTCCGATTTCCGCGGAGCGGTTTTTTATGGCGGAAATGTACGGACGCGGTAAAATGCTGTTATGCAAAGCCAACGGTTACGTCCCCTCTTTCTGGCTGCGGGAGCGATTGCGCTGATCTGGCTGCTCGCCGCCGCGGGTTATTCCATCGCGCGGAGTTCGAAAATGACCGTCGAGAAAATCCGGCAGTTTGTGCATTCGATTGACTTCGCGAAATTGTCGCCGGCAGAACGCGCGCGGGCGCTGGCGGCGCTGGCGGCGAAGCTGAATGCGCTGCCGCGCGAAGACCGGCATCACGCACGCTGGGACGAGGATTGGAAGTCGTGGTTGGCGGTGATGACCGAAGCAGAGAAGGAGCAATTCATTGAAGCGACGCTCCCGACCGACATCAAGCAGATGCTGGATGCTTTCGAGGCGATGCCGCCGGAGAAGCGCAAGAAAACCGTGGATGAAGCGGTGAAAAATTTGCAAAGGGCGCAGGACCAGCAACCGGCAGCGCAGGCGTCGGGAAAGGACGGCAACTCCGGGACGAACGCGCCGGGGCAGCTCAGCGCGGAGGCGACCCAGCGCATGCAGACATTGGGCTTGAAGACGTTTTACAGCGAGAGTTCGGCCGAAACCAAGGCGGAACTGGCGCCGTTGCTGGAGGAAGTGCAACACCAGATGGAGAGCGGTCGGTCGTTTCGTTAGCAATGATTCAACTCTCCAACGTTCACAAAATTTTCGGCACGCGACCGGCGGTGGAGGAACTCAACCTGACGGTGCCCGCCGGGGAAATTTTTGGACTGCTCGGCCATAACGGCGCGGGCAAGAGCACGGCCATCGGCATGATGCTGGGCCAGGTCTGGCCGACGAGCGGCGAGGTTCGCGTGTGCGGTTTCGATGTCATCACACGACGGCAGCAGGCATTGCAAAAGGTCGGCGCGATTTTTGAAGCACCGGTCTTTTATGATTATCTCAGCGGCTGGCGGAACCTCGAGATTTTGAGCCATTATACTGCGCGAACTTCACGGCGGCGAATCCAGGAGGTGATTGACTGGGTGGGTTTGACCGGGCGCGAAAAATCAAAGGTGCGGACTTATTCGCACGGGATGCGCGCGCGGTTGGCGCTGGCGCAAGCGTTGCTGCCGCAACCGGAACTGCTGATCTTGGACGAGCCGAGCGACGGGCTTGACCCGGAGGGGATTCATGAAATGCGGCAGACCATTTTGCGGCTGCATCGCGAGATGGGGCTGACGATTCTGCTGTCGTCGCATCTGTTGAACGAGGTCGAGCAGCTTTGCACGCGCATCGCGGTGATGAACAAGGGACGGAAGGTTTTTGAGGGCGCGTTGACGGACATCAACGGCGACGAGCGCTGGATTTTTCTGCGCGTGAATGATTTTGCCGCCGCGGTGAAACTGTTGCGGCACGCGAATTTGATTGTGGACGAACGCGGCGGTGATTCCATCGCGCTTGCGCCCCAATCGGGGACCGAGCAGGTGGTGCGCTGCCTGGTGGAGAAGGGCATTTCAGTTTATGAAATCACTTCGCATGAGCCGACGTTGGAAGATTTTTATCTGTCGCTGATGAAATCCTCGAAGATGGAGGCTGCTGTGCGTGAACCCAAAACTGCGCCCAATCTGATCGCGCGCTAATTTTATGTTTCACCTGCAACTGCGCAACGAACTTTGGAAGCTTTTTGGAAAGAAGCGGACTTACATCGGCTTCATCATGTTCCTGCTCGCGCAGAACGGCATCATCCTGCTTTATCGCTTCACGCATGCAACCCGGTTCATGATCCGCACGCTGGAAAACAACGGCTTCGATGCAGCGCGTTATATTTCGATACTGACAGTCAGCACGATCATGGTGACCGCGATGTCGTACACCTTGATGCCGCTTTACGCCGCGCTGGTGGGTGGCGACCTGGTGGCCAAGGAAGCGGAGGACGGCACTTTGCGCATGATACTTGCCCGACCGGTGACGCGGTTCCGGCTGCTGCTTTTGAAATGGGCGGCGGGAGGCGTGTTCTCTTTCATACTGGTATTCTCGCTGGGCGTGCTGGGATTGCTGTTTACGTCGTTTTGGTTTCCGTGGGGCCACATGTTTGCGGTGCCGCCGCTTTTGCCTTTTGGAGTATTTGATCCAGCGCGCGGTCTCCAGTGCTATTCGCTGGGGCTGGTTTGCATGGTTCCCAAGGCCTTAACCATCATGACGCTGGCGTTCATGTTTTCCTGTTTCAACATGAAACCGGCCGCGGCGACGATTCTGGCGCTTTCGGTGCTGTTTATCAGCAACATCATCCAGGACCTGCCATTCTTTTTGGATTACCGCACATATTTCATCACGTATCACATGGACATCTGGCGGGAGGCGGTTGCCGACCGGGTGGCGTGGTGGAAGATCGGTGAATCGTTCAGTTTTTTGGCGGCGTATAATTTAAGTTTCCTGGTGGTTGGCGCGACGGTTTTTCAGATGCGGGATATTAAGTCG
>JAQGPB010000448.1 GCA_028293265.1 Pedosphaera sp.
AAAACCAAAGGAACGTGAGGCGCTACCCAGCTGGTTCAAAACTCTATTTTCAGCGTCTCTTTTTACCACCGCACCTCATCCTAAATCCCAACTATGCAATATCCGGGCTAGGCTTAAGCCAGGTAAGGGGTTCGCGAGAAGATGGCAGCGGCGGAGTGGCGCAGCCGGGCCAGACGATAAAGCCGGCGGCGCAAAGAGCGCCGGCTAGAACGAAGGCACTTTTTGATTTTAAACGCATCCTGGTTGCGGGTTCATTGAACCTTCGCCGGGGGCTTGCTTTCTTTGAACGTCATGGAGGCGGAGTTGAGGCAGAAGCGCAGGCCGGTGGGTTTTGGGCCGTCGTCGAAGACGTGGCCGAGGTGGGCGTCACAACGGGCGCAGAGGATTTCGGTGCGCGTCATGCCGTAGCTGGTGTCAACGTGGTTGATAACGTTCTCGGGGCAAATGGGCGCGAAGAAGCTGGGCCAGCCGGTGCCGGAATGGAATTTGGAGTCGGAACTGAACAAGGGCAGGTTGCAGCAGACGCAGTAATAGACACCGGGTTTCTTTTCGTCGAGCAGCAGGCCGCAGAAGGCGCGCTCGGTGCCTTTGGCGCGGGCGATTTTGTATTGTTCCGAGGTGAGCTGCTTTTTCCATTCCTCGTCGGTCTTGATGACTTTTGGAACGGCGGTCTTGGGGCCGAGCTGGCCTTGGTCATCCAAGAGGCGGACCTCAACGGTGGGGCCGGGTTTGGCCGGGGCGTTCGTTTGAGCTGGCGGCATGGTTTCCGCGGCGAAGGCCATTGCCGGCACGCCGATGCCAAAGCCGCCGAGAGCGAGATAAAAGATTGTCATATAGATTTCCTTTCGCATAAATCACTTTCATTCTTTCAGGCCGAGTTTTTTGAGCTTCGGCGCGATGACGCGGGAGCAATAGGGGTTACGGTTTTTGTTCAAGCGGTAATAATCCTGGTGATAATCCTCGGCGGGATAGAATTCGCCGGCTTTGGTTATCTCGGTCACGATGGGCTTCGAGAATTCCTTGGCGGCTTCGGCTTTGGATTGCTCGGCGATTTTCCGTTGCTCGTCGGTGTGGTAAAAGATGGCGGAACGATATTGTGTGCCGGAGTCCGCGCCCTGGCGGTTCAACGAGGTGGGATCATGCGCTTCCCAAAAGACCTGGAGAATTTTTTCGAGGCTGGTTTTCTTGGGATCAAACACCACGCGCGAGGCTTCGGCGTGGCCGGTGGCGCCGGTGCAAACTTGTTCGTAGCTGGGATGTTTGACGCTGCCGCCGGTATAACCGGAGGTCACGGAGATTACGCCTGGAATCTGTTGAAACACTGCTTCAGTACACCAGAAGCAGCCTGCGCCAAGAATGATGGATTCAGCGCCTTCGGGGATCTGGGTGTTGGTCATATTGGTATTGGCTGGTTTGGTTTCGTCCGCCGGGCAGTTGAATGCCAGCAGGCCGAACAATGCAAGGGTAATGCAGACGTATTTCATAGTTGAACTTTTCAAGGTATGATGCGCAGGAAGCCTTCATATTCCATTAAGACTATAACACACCCGGCCCGGATGAAAACGCATTTAAAAAAACCGGCACCATTGCTGATGCCGGCGTGGGTAAAACCATGACGCGCGTTGGTCAACTGGCAAGATCTTTTTTGACCTTGGTTTCGAGTTCGGTGGCGGCTTTGCCGTCGAGGCCGGTCGAAGTCCAGGTGATGTTGTTCTTTTGTTGCGCGTAGTAAATGGTGCGGCTCACGCCCTTGACGTGATACTTGCTGTCCCAATCCCTTTCCACGGCCACGACGACCGGGAAGGTGATGCCGTGTTTGGCGGCTTCGGCCTTGATGGCGTCGGAGTTTTTCGAATCAATCACCTGCGCAAAGACGCCGAGCTTGGGGTTGGCGTTTTGCAGGGCCTGGAGTTTTTGCAGGTCGGACCAAAAAGCCGCATCGGCCAATTTGCCAAAGGCAACGACCTTGGCTTCTTTTGCGCCATAGGCGCAGACCTGGCAATATTCCTTGCCGGTGGAGACGTTATGAATGGTGTAGGGAGTGAGGCTGTCGCCCGGTTTCAAGGCCGCCTGGCTCAGGCTGGCGAATGAGAATGACAATGCTGCCAGCAAAAGTGCTGCCTTCTTCATATTGAGCATTTGATTAATTTGAGTTGTTTCGAACCAGACCACTCTAGCTTAAATCCGGCTTCATGCAACTGCGGTGTCAAAGTGGTTGGAACCATGCTTAGGGCGGGAACCCTATGGCGAGCTTGAGGGCGGCGTATTCGGGATGAACTTGACCGTCTTGCCGGCGGATGACCAATGCGGGTTCAACCCAGGTTTGGTCACGGAATGCGGGCGGGAGATGTTCCGCGAGGAACATGCCCAAGAGGGAAAGCAAGGGCGGCTCGCCTTCACGCAGGATTACGGGACGACGGCGGACGATGCTCAAACGGGCAGTTTGCGCCGCTGATTCGACGCGGGCGAGCTGTTCGGTGGGGAAGACGCAGGCGAAGAAACCGCCCATGGCCAGGTGCGCGGCAGCCGTGGCGCAGTAATCTGCGATGTCACCGCGCAGTTCGAAACGGCAGGCGATTTTTTGGGGATGATCTCCCTGGATGCCTGTGCCGATAGGAAAATATGGCGGGCTGCCGAGGACGAGGTCGAATTTTTCACCAGCATCAAGGAGCGCGGGTTCGCGAAAATCTCCGTGGCGAATTTCGTAGCGATCTTCCAGTCCGTTGTAACGAGAGGATTTTCGGGCGAGCCGCACGCTTTCTTCCTGCGCTTCGATGGTCACGAACCGCGCGCCGGGGAGCCGCCAGGCGGCGATCATGCCGACCGAGCCGATGCCGCTGCCCAGGTCCAACGCGGTCCTGGCTGTGGGACACCAGGTGGTGCCATACCATGCCGTCAAAACATCGTCGGTGGAAAAGCGATGGCCGTTGCGGAGTTGAAAAATGCGGAAATGGCCGCTGATGGCATCGAGCGTTTCGCCTTCGCCGATTTCGATTTCGGTTTGAGGCACTGGCGGTCCGGGTTTGGCCCAGCCTTTGAAGAACGGGTCGTTTGGGTTGTGAATGGACTGGGGTTGTTTCATGCGGCACTCATTCTCCCCCGCGCAAGCGCGCTTCGGCGAGGTCCAGATCGCGTTGGATGCGCCGCATAGCCACGTCGTTTATGATGCGTTCGTTGCGCAGTTGCACGATTGTCTGGCGTTCGACGTCGAGCGCGTCTTGTTGCAAATTCTCATATTCGGAGGAAAAAAGCCAGCGCGCGCCTTCGCCTTCGGTTTGGTCGCAGGCCTCCAATTGACGGATGCGATCTTCGTATTCCACTCGCAACCGTTGGAGCAGTTCTGTCGGATAACGCGCGCCCTCCTCCAATTCTGCCAATCGTGCCATGGCAGAAAGATTGGCCTTGAGGCGCGCTTCGCGTTCCTCGCGTTCGGTTTCGCCGGTGGACTCGACTTTGAGCCAGCGGATCAGAACGGGGAGCGTCAATCCTTGCAAGACCAGTGTGACGAGAATCACCACGGAGGTAAAAAAGATGATGAGGTTGATGACGGCATCCCGACCGAGCGGGGGAATGTCTTTGTGAATCATGGAAGGCAGGGCAAGGGCGGCTGCGAGCGATACGACCCCGCGCATGCCGGTCCAAGCAACGATGACTACGGTGCGCCAGGGTGGATAAGGATCGCGTTGGCGCAATCTTTTGCTGAAGTAACGCGGCAAATAAGAGGCGGCAAAAACCCAGATGAACCGCACGACGATCACCAGCACGCTGATGAGAAAGGCGTACCAACAGATCCGCGAGACGGGAATGGGCAGGCCGGCCAGACCTTTCCAGATATCTGGCAATTGCAGGCCGATGAGGATGAACACCATGCCATTCAGAATAAACTCGATCATTTGCCAGACTGGGCCGGCCTGGAGCCGCATGCGCGAGCCGATGATTTCCGGCGCGCGCCAGCCGAGATAAAGCCCGGCGGTGACAACCGCCAGCACGCCGGAAACCTCGAACTGTTCGGCGGGAAGATAGGCGGCAAAGGGGGTGAGAATGGAAATGGTGATTTGCACCGGCGGATCATCCAGGCGGCGTTGTGCCTGCGATGCCAGCCAGCCGACACTAAGTCCCACCAAAACGCCGCCGACGCTCACGATGATAAATTTCAAGGTGGCTTCGCCCAGTGAGAATGAACCGGTGGCGAGTGCGACGACGGCGAAGCGATAGGCGACGAGGGCGATGGCGTCGTTCACCAGGCTTTCGCCTTCGAGCACGGTGACGATGCGGCGGGGCACACGCAGTCGTTCGGTGATAGCGGTGGCGGCTACGGCATCGGGCGGGGAGATGATGGCACCCAAAATGAATGCGGCGGCAAGCGGCAATCCTTCGACCAGATGATGCGCGAAATAACCGACGGAAACGGTGGTAAACAGTACCAACCCGACGGCGAGCAGCGAAATGGGCCTGAGGTTGGCGCGAAAATCCCGCCACGATGTGAAGAGGGCGGCGGGGAAGAGCAAGGGCGGCAGAAAAATCAGAAAGACGAGATCTGGCTCGAGTTTCATCTTGGGCAGGTTGGGAAAATCCTCCAGAGCGAGTGCCAACGCCAGTCCGCCGAGCACCAGCAGGATGGGGTAGGGGATGGAAATCTTGCGGGCGAGCAGCGCCAGAACGGCAACGGCCACCAACAGGAACAAGATTTCGTCAATCTGAAATGACATTGCGCGAGGACTTTAATCGGATGGAGAGAGTTTGCAAAGAGTCAGATGGGGAAACATCGAACAACCAACATCGAACTTCGAACATCGAATGCCGGATTAAAGTTTCGATGTTCGAGGTTTCATGTTTCAAACAAATTGGCCGGCGGCGTGGCCGGAAGCCCAGGCCCATTGGAAATTATATCCGCCGAGCCAGCCGGTGACGTCCACCACTTCGCCGATGAAATACAGGCCGGGCACGCGCCGCGCTTCCATGGTTTTGGAGGACAGTTCGCCCGTGTCCACGCCCCCGAGGGTTACTTCCGCTTTGGCGTAGCCTTCGGTGCCGGAGGGCTGAATCTGCCAGTGATGGAGGCGGCGCGCGATTTCTTCCAATTCCTGCGTGGTATAACGGTTCATTGGCCGCGACGGCGCATACAGTTCGCACCATTGTTGCGCGAATCGCTGGGGAAGGAATTGGCTTAGTGCGGTCTTGAGTTCTTTGTTGGTGGAACGCTGGGTTTGCAACCAATCGCGCGCGGATTGTTCGGGTAACAGATCAAGGCTGACTGGCCCGGCTTCGCCGGAGTAATTGGAAATCTGAAGAATGGCCGGGCCACTCAAGCCGCGATGGGTGAGCAGAATGTTTTCGCGAAAGCTCGTGCCATTGGCCGTCGCGATGGCATCAATGGAAATGCCGCTCAGATCGCCAAACGCGGCGCGCTCCTGCGCGTCGAAGAGCAATGGCACCAGGCCGGGTTGCGTGGCGGAAATTTTGAGGCTGAATTGCCGGGCCACCTGATAGCCAAAATCGGTGGCACCGATTTTGGGGAAGGACAGGCCGCCGGTCGCGATGACCAGGGAGTCGCATTCCCACGGGCCAAGGTTCGTTTCCAGTTGGAAGCACGAGTTTTTTTGCACCTGCCCGATTTTGCAATTGAGCCGGATTTCCACCCGCGCGGCGTCGCATTCCTTTTGCAGCAGCTCGACGATCTGGCGGGAACTGAGGTCGCAGAAAAGTTGTCCCAGTTTTTTTTCGTGATAGGCGATGCCGTGCTGTTCCACGAGCGCAATGAAGTCGGCGGGGCGGTAGCGGGCCAGGGCCGATTTGCAAAAGTGGGGGTTGGCGGAGAGGTAGTTTTCCGGGACGGCGTTGATGTTTGTAAAATTGCATCGCCCGCCACCGGAGATGAGGATTTTTTTGCCGAGCCGTTCGGCGTGTTCCAACACCACGACGGTGCGGCCGCGTTTCCCGGCCTCGATGGCGCACATGAGCCCGGCCGCGCCGCCGCCGATTATGATGACGTCGCGCTTCATCGCGATTTACCGCACCGCATTGGTTGAGACGGGTTGCGTGCTTTGGAGTTCGATTTTTGCCGGCGTCGGCGAAGGCTTTGTTCCCCAGACTCTTTCGAGGAGCGCGAAAATGGTTGGATCGTGCTGCTGCAATTCAGCGCGGACGAAGGGATAGAAATCGTTTGTGCCAAAATATGCCTCACAGGATTCGGCGAAATATTCCTGGTCATTGTTCAGCGCGTAGTGCCGCACCAGCTTGCCGTTGATGTGGCGGACCGATTCGTAGGATTTGGACTCCACGGCGCGAAGGTAGGCCGCCTTGATCTCCGGGTGGTCGTATCCGAGCACGCGATGATGGTAGCTATGCGCCAGTTCATGCAGTACCATCCAGGGCTGTTCCTTCGTCCAAGTCAAAAAATTAATGCCATTGGCAAGCTCGACGCCGCCGGCCTTTTCTGGATTCAGATCGTGTTCCCGCAGCCAATCGCCGGAGGGGTGGTAGCACATGCAGGGAAACAGCGGGTCTGACAACTCCACCCAGATTGCAACATCGCGCAGCCTGGCCAGCGCGGGCCCGGGCACGACGCGCGTAATTTGGTAAAGTTGCTGGTCCAACAATTGCAGAACATCCTTTGCCAGCGGCGCATTTTCGTTGAGCAACTTTTTATTGACGCGGATGGTCCAGCCTTCGATTTGGCGCGTCTCGTAATTCTCGGTGGGTCCGTAGGCATGGGCGCAAGACGCAGCCATGAGGGCGGCCACGCATACCGCCAGAAATTTTCGATCAAGATGTTTGAACATCGCCGCGATTCTCGGCATTCGACTGATAACCTTCAATCAATTCCTTGATGCGTTGCGCATCTGCCTTGCGATGCCCGTGGCTCGTGAGCGGATCGGTGCCGCCGGATGACTCGATCAGGATTTCCGACCACACCATGCGGGTTTTTATATGCACGGAGGCCACCTTGAAGATGCTCATGCTGATTTCGTCGCGGCTGAACCAGGAACGTTTGCGTCGGACCACGGCCTTGTCCGTGACTTCGATCACGGTGGGGAAAAGAAAATTTCCGCGCGTCCAGCGGCTGGCTTGAAAGGATTCGGCAGGCATATAGTTGTGCTTGTTATCCAATGATGGGGTAAAAAAGCAATCTCA
>JAQGPB010000455.1 GCA_028293265.1 Pedosphaera sp.
TCTTGGGAATCGAACCGACGCCGCGCCATTTGCGGTCGCAAACCTCGAAGACCTCATTCACGACCTTTTGCGCCGCCAGGTTGCCGTCGCGATGGACGATGCGCCCGTATTGGTTCTCGACCTTCGCCTGACCGGCTTCCAATTGCCGGATGGTCATCAAAATTCCCTCGAGCAAATCGAGCGGCTCGAAGCCGGTAATGACAATCGGCACGCGGTAACGCTCCGCAATCGGCTCGTACTCGCGAAAGCCGACGACCGCGCAAACGTGGCCGGGCCCGATGAAGCCTTGGACGCGATTGAGCGGCGATTGCAGGATGGACGCGACGGCCGGCGGCACCAGCACATGCGAAACGAGAATGGAAAAGTTTTTTACACCCTGCCGTCGCGCCTGCCAGACAGCCATGGCATTGGCGGGCGCGGTGGTCTCGAAGCCAATCGCGAAAAAGATGACTTTCTTGCCCGGATTGGCGCGCGCGATTTTCAAGCAGTCCATCGGCGAATAGACGACCCGGATATCCGCGCCGCGCGATTTGAGAATCAGCAGATCAGCCTGCGAACCCGGCACGCGCAACATGTCGCCGAAGGAACAAAAAATCACGCCGGGTTGGATGGCAATGGCGTGCGCCTTGTCAATCATCTCCAGCGAGGTGACGCAGACGGGGCAGCCCGGGCCGTGAACAAGTTCCACTTCAGGCGGCAGCAGGCGGTCGAGGCCGTACTTGACGATGCTGTGGGTCTGGCCGCCGCAAACTTCCATCAAGACCCACGGCTTGGTGAGCACACGGCGGATCTGGCCGAGCACATTTTTGGCCAGCGTTTCGTCGCGGTATTCGTCGAGGTATTTCATGGTTTATATAAGCTTTGCGTCAAGTCACACCTCCGGCTTCGGCGGTGGAAACTTCGGGGGTGTTCAGTTCATTTAATTGCTGCATCCGCTCGAGGGCCTGGTACGTGCGTTTGGCCTCGGCCTCATCCACCTTGCCGAGGGCGAAGCCGACGTGGACCAGCACATAATCGCCGGTCTGAACCTCCGGCGTGTACTCGAGGCAGACGGACTTGACGATACCGCCGAAATTGGCTTTGGCCATTCTCACACCCTGCGGGTCGGGGGCGATTTCAATTACTTTGCCGGGAATTGCCAGGCACATATTGTTCCTTGGTTTGGATGGCCGCATACGCGGCCATGATTTGTCCGAGCGCCAGCCCGCCGTCGTTCGGCGGCACGCGTTGATGCCAAAAAGCGTTGAACCCTTGCGTACGCAATCTGGTGACGGTCCGTTCAATGAGATATTTGTTTTGAAAACAACCGCCGGTCAAAACGACGTCTTGCAGGCCGCCATGACGGGCGATTTCAACAATAATGTCGGCAAGGGTGTTATGGAATCTGGCGGCTACAATGCCGACGGACTGGCCGTTCTGAAGTTCCGCGAGGATGGCAAGAACCAACGGCTCCCAATCAATCACCACCGGAGTGCCGGTCCAATCTCCGAAGTCGTAGGATTCCTCGATTCCGGGTTGGATGATAAATTCCAATTCCATCGCCGCCTGCCCTTCGAAGCTGGCCCGCTGGCGCAAGCCCATCACCGAAGCCACGGCATCAAACAATCGCCCGGCGCTGGAAGTCAGCGGCACGTTGACATCTTGTTTGAGCATCTGCCGCAAAGCGGTCAGTTCCGCCGCGGAAAAATGTTGAAGCGGAATCAGGTCGTGGCGGTCAAACATGCCGGGGCCGAAGATTTCGAAGAGGAGACCCAACGCGCTGCGACGCAGCTGTTTGCCGCAGGCATCGCCGCCGGGCAATTTGAACTGGCGGAAATGCGCGGCCCGTTCGAAGGAAGTTCCAGTGATTCGCAGGAACTCGCCGCCCCAGATCGTGCCGTCGTTGCCGTAGCCGGTGCCGTCCCATGCCACGCCGAGCGCCGGCGCGTCCAGTGCGTTTTCCGCCATGCAGGACAGCACATGAGCGTAATGGTGTTGCACGGCCTGCACCGGTGTTTCAGACCGGCGCGCAAACTGCGTGGAAAGATAATCGGGATGCAAATCGCAGGCGATCCTGGCGGGCGCAGCGTCATACAACCGCGGCAGGTCCGTCGCGGCGTTGCGGAACGCGACGTAAGCCTCCTTAGTTTCAAGATCGCCGATGTGCTGGCTGAGAAAAACCTGTCGGCCCACGCCCAGCGCGACGGTGTTTTTCAAATTTCCGCCGACGGCGAGAACGGGTTGAGAGTTGAAAATTGGCTGATGGCCGATGGTTGAAAGTCGGGAGTTGATTTGGATGGGTAGCGGCGCATAGCCGCGCGCGCGGCGCAAAATCATTTCCCGCCCGAGGACGATCCGCGCGACGGAATCATCCACATGCCGGATAATGGGCCGGTTATGGACGAGGAAGCAGTCCGCGATGCTCCGCAATCTTTCCAACGCGTCATGTTCGTCGGTGCAAATGGGTTCGCCAGCGAGATTGGCGCTGGTGGCGACAATGGGAAAATTGAGTTCGCGCAGCAGCAGATGATGCAACGGGGTGGAGGGCAGCATTACGCCAAGGGTAGGATTGCGTGGCGCGATGGAAGGGGCCGGAAGAAATTGCGGATTGCGGATTGCGGATTGCGGATTGGCCGGAGCGGCGGCTTGCGTCTTCTCACTATTATCGAGGAAACATTGAACATCGAACATCGAACATCGAACATCGAATGAGGGAAGAAGCGGCGTCTTGCGCTGGAGCAGCACAATGGGTGCCTCGGGGGATTGCAACATGCGGGCTTCGAGGTCGGAGACTTCGCAATCGTTGAGAATTGACTGCAAAGAAGGATGCATGAGGGCGAAGGGTTTTTCTTCGCGGCGCTTGCGCTGTCGCAAGCGGACGACGGCTTCTTCCGAGCGCGCATCCACGATGAGTTGGAAACCGCCGAGGGCTTTCAGCGCAAGAATTTTCCCGGCACGGACGGTCTCCGCCGCATTCAACAACGCCTCATGTCGTTGCGCGAGAACCTTGCCGGAGGCATCCCATAATTCCAGATGGGGGCCGCACTTGGGGCAGGCATTGGGCTGGGCGTGGAAACGGCGGTCGCGCGGGTCGCGGTATTCGGCGGCGCATTCCGGGCACATCGTGAATTGTTTCATCGAGGTGTTGGCGCGGTCGTAAGGGAGCGCCTCGATGATGGAGTAACGCGGGCCGCAATGGGTGCAATTCGTGAAGGGGTAAATATGCCGGCGGTTTAGGGGATCGAAAATTTCCCGCAAACAATCCGCGCAAGTGGCGATGTCCGGCAGGATCACCGCCGCCTTGGCTCCGCTCTTTTTGCTGCGGTGAATTTCAAAACCGCGCAGGCCGATGGGCGTGAGAAAGGAGCATTCGAGACTGTGGATCGCGGCCAGCCGCGGCTTTTCTTTTTCCAGGCGCAGTAAAAATTGGTCGAGGATTGCCTTCTCGCCTTCGAGTTCGATCCGCACACCCTGCGGGGAATTCAACACCCAGCCATCGAGCCCGAGATCCATTGCGAGCCGGTAAACAAAGGGCCGGAAACCGACGCCCTGCACCGCGCCGCGCACCGTGATGCTGGCCCGTTCGCGGTTCATCGGGTGAAAAGGCCCTGCACAAAGCCGATTTGATAGACCAGGAAAAGTCCGAACGCCACGCTCAAAAATCCGGCCGCGAAACCGAGATGCCGGTGAAACGACCGCGACCGTGTGGCGGCGTAAGTGAAGGGCAGCGCGACGGCAGCGGTGATCAGCATCATCCCGCCAATGGTGCCTGCGCCGAAAATCATGAGGTAACCGATGGCCCAGACGGGATTGTGAATCATCGGCAAAACCAGCAGCGCCACCGCCGCCGAACCGGCGAGTCCATGCACGACACCGACCACGAGCGGACGCCAGGCGCTGGATGCGCGGGTGTGATGATGGGTGTGATCGTCGTTGACTGGCGACGGGACGCCGCCATTACTCGCAGGCGAGGACGCCCGCGCTACATCCGACGGAGAAGACTTTCCGGCGGGAGAATTGCTTTTGAGCCAGCGCAGGAAACTGTTGACGTTCCAGAAGCCAAGAAAGATGAGCATCAGCGCGACCGAGAATTCCAGCGACAAACCAAGCCGCGGCGGGACCACCAAACCCAACAGCACGATGGCCCCACCAGCGAGCAACAACGTCAACGTGTGTCCGATGCCCCATACTGCGCCGATAAAGGCCGCGCTGCGGATGCTGCGTTCGCGGCTGACGATAGTCGTGACGGCGACGACGTGGTCGGGATCCGTCGCGTGGCGCATGCCGAGGAAGAATCCGAGAAAAAGTATTGAGAGCAGCGTGAACATGAGTCAGTGAGAATTATGGTTCCGAGTTCCGAGTTCCGAGTTCCGAGTTGGGGACTCCTGGGGGACGCCTTCGACTTCCATGCCTTGCAAGTCCGGGCAAAATTCGTCGATGGCTGCGCGCAGGGCGAGTTCCATGGTGACGGCGGACGACGGGCAGGTTTTGCAGGCGCCTTGGAGGCGTAAGCGGGCCACGTCGTTTTCCAAGGCGAGCAGTTCGACGTTGCCGCCGTGGCTTTCCATGTAAGGGCGCACTTTGTTCAAGGCCGCGCCGATGCGGGTTTTCAAATCCACGGGGTGCAATCCGTGAATCAGCAGCAGGCCGCGCAGAAAAGGGTCCTGCGTCACGGCATCGAGAAGTTTTTTTCCTTCCGGTCCCGCGTCCTTGATCAATTCCAGCATTTGCGCGAGGCCCTGGCCGTGCAGGGTCAGCAGGGATTCGAGACATTCGTGCAGGAGCGTGCGCGCGGAGGGATCGGGCAGGTTGGCGGCTCGTTCGATCAGTTCCTGGATGCGTTTTCCCTGAGCGCTCCAATCGTTGGCGGGCGCGGGTGTGCCGTTGCGATGCGGGGCGGGACTTAATGCCGGGGCGACGGATGGTTCAGGTGACATATTTGATTTTTTTTATGGCGCAATCATGGCCTTCGAGCGGCTCGGTCTGCTTGCCACATTCGGGGCATTGCAATGTTGGCGTCGGTTCGGCACACAGGGCTTCATCCCAATACTTGGGCGGGCCCGCGTAGCCGCAGTGGGGACAACTGACCTTTGCCGGCACTGATTCAATGGCCAGCTTGGAGCCGGCAAGGGCGTTTTGGCTGGTGACCGAGGCGTAGCAAAAATGCAACTGCTCCGGTTCGAGCCGCGTCAGTTCCCCCACCGCAAGGCGGACCAGCAAAACCCTCTTGACCTGGTGCGCCTCGACAAATTCCAAAACGCTTTCCACGATTGACGCAACGATGGATAGTTCATGCATCGGTGGTGTTCATCAGGCTGCAAGCAATGCGGCCAGTTCATCCACGCCGGCACCGGTCTTGCAACTGGCCGGGATGACCTTGATGTCGGGCTTGAGCGCGTGGACGT
>JAQGPB010000482.1 GCA_028293265.1 Pedosphaera sp.
CGGCCACGGCCGGCCTTTGAGTGCCCTCGAAGTGTTCCTCGATTTCCTCCAGCGTCTTGCCCTTGGTTTCTGGCAGAAAGAAAACCGCCGTGATGAAGTAGAGCACCGTGCAACCCGCAAACATGAAGAACATGGTCGAGTAACCATACTTGCCGACCGTCGGTAGAAATGTGGCCGCGATGGTTGTCGAGACGGCCTGGTTGATCAGGAGCGCAATGCTCATGCCGTTGGAACGAATCCGCGTCGGCATCAACTCGGACAACGCCAACCACACGCACACGCCGGGGCCGACCGCGAAAAACGCCATAAACGTGAACAGACAGATTGCCACCAGCCAGCCGTTCCGGGCGCTCGGAATGGGGGTGATCAAGGCATTCTCGATCTTGAGCGGGGCAACGCGCGCGGCCTCGATATTGGCGAAGGGGTTCGAGAAAAACGCCACCACCTTGTTAGCAGGGACGCAGCTTTCGCGCGTGAGTTCCAGCGGCTGCGCCGTGGCGTCGTCCGAACGCACCACCTTGGTCGCCGCGCGGTAATCGCCATAGGCATAAATGACGATCAGCGTGGTCGGCTGGCCGGTGATCGGCGCGCGGGGCTGGCCTTGAACCGCCATAAATTCACGGGACGTTTTTTCATTGAAGTTGAGCGTGAGCTTCTGGTCCGCGCTGACCATGGCTTGCACCGCGTCCCGGCAATCCACCCGCAGTTGTTCGGTCTTGTGAAAGAATGCGGCGGCGGCGAGGAGGGAGGCGATGATGCCGGCGGTACCGACCGTAAGTAAGAATTTGCGCCCTTTTCGATCCACGAGCATCACGCCGCCGATGGTCAGGAGGAAGTTCACCAAGGTGAGCACGACATAACCCCAGTGCGCCTGGACATCGGACAAGCCGCCCTGCAACAGGATGGCGGTATTGTAGCCGATGATGGAATTGATGCCGGTGGCCTGGTTGCAGGCGAGAATGATGCAAGCCAGCACGAAGGGGATTACATATTTGCGGCGCAGCAGCGATTCCCTGATTCTGCTGGTGGCCGTGGATTCAGCGGCGGCCACTTCCGCCATTTCTTGCAGTTCAAGCTCGGCCTGCGCTTCCGTGCGGGACCGGAGCAAGGCAGCCCGCGCCGCCTCGCGACGACCCCGGCGAAACAGCCAGCGCGGCGATTCCGCCACCATAAAACTACCGATCACGAACAGAATGCCGGGCGGCAGCGAGACCCAGAAAATGCCGCGCCAGGCGGTGTCCTTGAAGGCGAGGAGTTTGCCGGCATCACCGAGTTTCGCCACTTCCTCCACGCGAATACTGAAATACATGCCGATGACTGCCGCCGCCACAATCCCCAGCGTCAACAACCATTGGAAAATGCCCGTGCCCTTGCCACGACTGCCTGCACTGAGGCATTCCGCCAGGTAGAGCGGGACCACCACGCCGATAAATCCCGCGCTGATGCCTTGGAGGAGACGTCCGAGCACCAGCGGAACGTAGCCATGCGCCAGCGCGATCACCGGAATGCTGATGACGAACAACACCCCACTCAGAGCCATCAACGGCTTGCGACCCAACCAATCCGCGAGCAGGCCGGCAAACAAGGTCGAAATCACGCTGCCCAAGAGCACCGCCGCCACGATGAAAGAGAGTTGGCCCGAAGTGAGACCGGAGGTCGCTTCGAGATACGGCAGCGCGCCGGCGATGATGCCGACGTCCACCCCGTACAGCAAACCGCCCAATCCCGCGACGAGCAGTAGAAAACGATTGTAACCAGCGTTGGCAGTCCCGCTGATGGGTTGGGGGCTTTCACTCATACGCGGCAGTGCTTTTGTTCAATCGGCAACGTGGACATTAAGACAATTCTCACGGAGAAGTTAAGGTGCCCTGATGCTATCAGTGATCGGATGCAGCATGTTGCGAGAACCAGAGCCAATCCAAGTTCCCCGCGCCGCCGGGAAGAGACGGATTTGCGCCCTTCGCATTTTGAAGCGCGGAGGTTTGCCACTTGTGTACTTCAGAGTGGCCATCGGCGAAAGAGAAGCCGCAGGCATTGTTAAGATAAGCCGCCGGGACGTCGGGGAAACCGCCGGGAGCGTGGCTGTTGATCTCGAGAAACCCGTCATTGATGGTATAAGGAGATTCATCGCAAAAAACAAAAGCCATGGATGGATTAGGTGTAATGATATCGGTTTCCTTGACATACTGGAGGGCGGGGGCGTCATCATTGAACCTATATTGCGGCAAAACCATGTAAACCGCTCCCATTTGACCATTCATGGAATAGCTTCGGAGACGCTGCTGTCCGCCAGCCGAAAGCATGTTATCCGCAGGGCACCGGTAAACGCCAATTTGATTCGCCAAATACGGCGCCAGCAGGCCGGTCGTATAAAGCAGCAGGTTGGTGTTTCCGGGCGTGTTACCCAGTCCCTCCACGCCCGTGGCGCTGTCAATCCAAGCCTTGCCGGCCGCGCCAATCGCCGCCGGTTGGTACGGAGAATTGGGGAGCAATACGCCGTTATTATCATCCGCGTACATCTTCGCGCCAAGCTGAAGCTGCTTGAGATTGCTGATGCATTTTGCCTTTAAGGCCTGCATTTTGGCCTTGGAAAGTGCCGGCAGCAACAGGCCTGCCAGGATGGCAATAATGGCGATGACCACCAGCAACTCGATCAAGGTAAAACCGGCTTTGGATAAACGGCTTAGGCAGCGTTTTGAACCTGAGATTATGGAAAAGTTCATATAGGGTTTCCTGATAAGTCAACAAATTTAAAATCAAAACTCATCCAACGTCAATAATAAAATCATATTTTGTATTAGGTGAATCTAAACAATAGTATGATTATTTTTTATTATTTTGCTTGCAATCAAAACTGACTTCTATACACTCGCTTGAAAATGTAAACATTGCGCGACGGGCAAAGGTTTGCACGCCACCGCTCCAACCAACCAAAACTCAGAATCAAACTATGAATCCGATACGACAACTAAGAGGGCAAGCAAGCATATTGCTTACATCTGTATCAGCATTAATATTACTGGGCGTTTCAACCACCAAAGCTACCCAAACTTATCCGCAATTGATTCAGCAGGACAATCCCGTGGCGTACTATCGGCTGGAGGAATTGGCCGGAGCGCCGGCACCGGTTGATTCTTCAACGAATGGCATCGCCGGCATTTACAATTTCGACAGCACCTCGGCTTATCCCCAGTTGGCGCTGCCTGGCATAGATATATATTCAGTCGCGTTCAATGGAGGTTCTGATTTCGCCAGCATCACCATTCCTTATAATATTGTACTTTCGCCGACCAACGTGGATGGCGTCAGCGGGGCTCCGTTCTCCGCCGAATGCTGGGCGCGGCCTACCAGCGATTCGCTTTCTGATTATACTTCACCACTGGCAATGTCCGGCGCCTATACCGGCACCTATCCGAGCGGCTCGGGCTGGAATTTCTATCAAACCCAGGGGCCGGGCAGCACCTGGGCATTGTTCATCCGGGGTGGCGCAGTCTATACCTTTAATGGGCCGGCCATCACGCTGCTCAAATGGTATCATCTTGCGGTGACCTGGGATGGCACCAACGCGGCTTTCTACGTCAATGGCGCTTCGCAAGGTTCGGCCGCGATCAATTATAAAGCGGTTGACCCCACGACCGGTTACAGTGGCGCGATTGGCGCGGGCCCGCAAACGGGTCACGGAGCGTTCGCGGGCGGTGTGGATGAAGTGGCTTTTTATGACTATGCCCTGAGCGGCGCGCAAATCCAGGCGCACTATGCCTTGGGCACAAACTCTTTCAGCGCGCCGCCCACTCGTCCGGCCATTCTGACCGATCTGCTCCCCGCCACCAATTTTTCCGGCACCACCGCCTCTTTCAAGGTGCTCGCCAACGGCACTGACCCGCTTACTTATCATTGGTTCCGTGGCACCACCCCGCTTCCCGCCGTCACGGGCAACTCTTACTCCTTCACCGCGCATTATCCGGCGGATGATGGCGCAACTTTCTCGGTGATTATTACCAATGCTTACGGCGCCGCGACCAGCAGCGTGGTGAGCCTGTCAGTCTTGACCAACGTGACCATTGCCGGCCCTCCGTTTTCCATCACGCGTAACGTCGGCAGCCATGCCGCATTCCGCGTCGCCGCAGGCGGGGCCATCCCTATCACGTACAAGTGGTCGGTGAGCACAAACGGCGGCACCAGTTTCGCCACGATTGCCGGCCAGACCAACGATACGCTCTGGCTGACCAACGTTCAGTTGTCCATGGATGGCAGCCAATACGCCGTCCTGGTCAGCAACCCATTCACCACGTTCGATTCCTCCGTTTCCCCGGCCATATTGAATGTCCAAGCCCGCGCCGTGAACGTGCCCATCACCGGCTACGCCAAAGTGGTCATGGCCGACAACCCGGTCGCCTATTGGCGCTTGGATGAAACCAACAGCCTGGTGGCCACGGACGCGGCCGGCAGCTTTGATGGCGCCTATGACAACAGCCTGGGCAATCTCACCGACGGGATTCTGCCCGGTATTCCGCATGAGACAAAATTCGGCGTGGACTTGAGCGACACCAATGAGATCGCCAGCGGCCAGGGCGGCGTTGTGAGCATGCCGTATGCGC
>JAQGPB010000326.1 GCA_028293265.1 Pedosphaera sp.
CGTTCGTTGAGCTTGTTGACCGGCATGATGGGAAAAAACTGGCCGAGCGCCCAATGGTCCAGCAGCGATTGAAACACGGAGAAATTGCAGAGATACTGGACGGCAAGGCTGTCTTCGAGCTTGCGGATTTCCTCCGGGATATAAGCCTGCCCATGAAAACTCTGCGCCACTTCGAGGCCGATTTCCCAATAAAGATTTTCGATCTTGGCCTTGTCCGGCAGGTCCATCATCCCCAGCGTAAACATCTGGTGCGCGTCGTCTTTGCGTTCCAGCGCGTCGTGATAGGCTTCGAGCTTGTTCAGCTTCGCGAGGTTCTTGCGGATGTCGAGCAGCTCGCGGACGAGCGGGTGTTCGGTTTCCCCGTATTGCAAGCCATTGCCGGAGCGGATTTTTTCGATGGAACCGAAAACTTCCACGATCAACACGCTGTGATGCGCGACGATGGCGCGGCCGCTTTCGCTGATGATGTTCGGGTGCGGCACCTTCTCGGCATTGCAGACGTCGGCGATGTAATAAACAATGTCGTTGGTGTATTCCTGTAGCGTGTAATTGGTCGAACTGTCGAAAGCGGAACGGCTGCCGTCGTAATCCACGCCCAAGCCGCCGCCGACATCCATGTATTCAATCGCAAAACCCATCTTGTAAAGTTTCGCGTAAAAGCGGGCCGATTCCTGCACCGCCTTCTTCACCGTCAAGATGTCCGGCACCTGCGAACCGATGTGAAAATGCAGCAGTTTGAAACAATGTCCGAGACCTTCGGCCTTTAACATCTCGGTCGCCGCCAGCAACTCCGCGGTGCTCAGGCCGAACTTGGCGTTTTCGCCGCCGCTCTCGGCCCACTTGCCCGCGCCCTTGCTCATCAGCCGCGCGCGGATGCCGATCATCGGCTCCACGCCCAGTTGCTTGGAGAGGGTGATGATCTGGCGCAATTCCTCGAGTTTTTCCACCACCATGATGACCTTTCGCCCGAGCTTGAGCCCGAGGATGGCCATCTTGATGAACCCGGCGTCCTTGTAGCCGTTGCAAATGATGAGGCTGCCCATCTGGTTTTGCAACGCCAGCCCGGCGAACAACTCGGGCTTGCTGCCGACCTCCAAGCCAAATTGAAACGGCTTGCCGGCGTCCAAAATTTCCTCCACCACTTCGCGCAACTGGTTGACCTTGATCGGAAACACGCCGCGATATGAACCCTGGTAATTGAACTCGGCGATGGAATTGCGAAACGCCTGGTTGATGGACTCGACGCGGTGGCGCAAAATGTCCTGGAACCGGATCAGCAGCGGAAAGCGCAGGCCGCGCGCCTTCGCCTCTTCGATGACGTCGGTGAGGTCAACCGACGCGCCGGCCTCCTGCTGCGGCATTGCCACCACACGTCCGGCATCGTTGATGTCAAAATATTTTGCGCCCCAACGATGGATGTTGTACAGGTTGCGGGCGGCTTGGACATCCCAAGTTTGCGGGGCGTCAATCGGATTAGTCATTTTTGGTACTTCAAACGAGCGCACTATAGGACGCTGGCGGCAGAATTCAACAAATGTTCGCAAGAAATTTGGGGCGGGGCATGTTGCGTGCTGCGTGTTGCGTATCCAAAAAGCAAACGCCGGTCGGACGTGCCTTCCTGAACACGCAACACACTCCATCCCTTTACTTTTCAGTACCGCTCTGCTTTCCTCACATTATGGCTAACACACCGCTCTCCCGCCTCGTCCACCATTGCGACAGTTTACTTCGCACGGATAAAATCAAGGACTACGACGGCATCGCCAACGGTTTGCAGGTGGAGAATCGTGGTCACGTCACCCGCATTGCGGCGGCTGTGGATGCCAGTCTGGCTACGGTACGATTGGCCATCGCCGCCAAGGCGGACTTGTTGATCGTGCATCACGGATTGTTCTGGTCGCCCTCACATCCTTGGATTGGAAGGCGATACGAACTGCTGCGCCTCCTGCTGGACCATGACCTGGCAGTTTACAGTTCACATCTGCCGCTTGATCTGCATCCCCGTTTAGGCAACAACATCCAGCTCTGCAACGCCCTCAAATTAAAAGCATCCAAACCGTTCTTTTTCGAGAAGGGACAGTTCCTTGGCTTTCAGACGCGCGCCGACATTTCCCGGGCCGAACTTGCCCAGCGGCTGCAACGCGCCGTCGGTACCGCGCCGGTCATCGTGCCGGGCGGTCCGGCCATCTGCCGTAAAATCGGCATCGTCACCGGTTCCGCCGGCGACGGACTGAGACTCGCCGCGAGCGAAGGCGTGGATACTTTCATTACCGGAGAAGGACCGCACTGGACGTATGCGGTGGCGGAAGAATTGGGATTGAACGTGCTTTACGGCGGCCATTACGCCACGGAAACTTTTGGTGTCAAAGCCCTTTCGGCTGAACTTTCGCGCCGCTTCAAGGTGCCGTGGGTTTTTCTGGATCACCCGACGGGATTGTAAAATTTACTCCCCCTTCGGCTCCCATAGCTCGACGCGATTGCCTTCGGGGTCTTTGATCCAGGCGAAACGGCCGTAGTCATAGTCTTCGGTTTTTTCAATCGTGATGCCGCCGCGGCGAAGCTGTTCGAGCATCCGGTCCAAGTTGGCGACGCGGTAGTTGATCATGACGGGCGAGCTGAAATAATCGGTGTTGGTTGGGAAAAGCGACCAGACGGTGCGGCCCTTGGTCTCGGGATTGTCTTTGTCGCGCCAGATGAAATCGGCGTACCCATGCTCCGTGCGTACGCCCAGGTGCTCGCGATACCAGGCGGCCAGTTTCTTCGGGTCCTGCACCTTGAAAAAGACGCCTCCGATGCCGGTCACTTGTTCCATGGGTTGTCCCTTGGGTGATGCCGCCGTGGCCTTGAGGCTCGATTTGTGAGGTCCCGTTGCGCAGCCGCAGAGGGAAAGCGCCAGCAGACAAATCGAGTTTATATTCCGGCCAATTCGCATTGGCTGAGGCGGTTAGGCTCTGGCTTTTACACGCAAGCCGGTCGTTTCCGGCGCACGCGCAAAGGAGAGCAAACCCTGCTCGGCCGTGACGCCGAGATAAGGGTCGTTCGTGATCAGCAGATTGCCGTCAATGTCCAGATAATCGGTCAGTTCCGCCAGGTGCGCGGCGGCGCTGATATGGATGCTGGTCTCAATCATGCAGCCGATCATGGTCTTGAGGCCAGCTTTGCGCGCCGCCTGGAGCGCGTCGTAGGCGTTGCTCAAGCCGCCGGTTTTGCAGAGCTTCACATTCACGCCGTGATAACATTCCGCGCAATGCGCCACATCCTTGGCGGTGTGATACGATTCATCACCAAAGAGCGGCAGCGGCGAACGGCTCTTCAACCAAGCCAGATCTTTCGGGTTGGTCCCCGCCGGCATCGGCTGTTCGATGAACTGGATATGGCCGTCGTTCGCCAGCCATTCGCTCATTTCCAGGGCTTGCTCCTTGGTTTTCCAGCCTTCGTTGGCGTCCACGCGCACCCACTTGGTCGGGGCGGCATCGCGCAACGCCTTCATGTTTTCCTTGTCGTCGGGACCGCCGACTTTCAATTTCAAAACGGGATACAATTCCGCCGCCAAAACTTTTTTGTAAATGACCTCGGGCTTGTCAATCCCGATGCTGAACGACGTCACGTGATGCCGGTCGCGGAAACCGAGCTTGAATAAATCATAAATCGCCTTGCCGGCCTTGTGGGCCGCGCCATCGAGCAGCGCGATGTTGATGGCGGACTTGGCCGCGAACTGTCCCGGCGCCAGACCTTCGATGTATTTCATGCTGCCCTCGACGTCGTCGAACGAGAGTTTGCCGGCATCCACCTTCGCGAAAAATTCGAGGCCGCCCGGGATGTTTTCCTGATAGCGGCTGGACGGTGAGGATTCGCCGAGGCCAACGGTGCCGTCATCGGCAGTGAGCTGGACGATGGCAACGGCGAAGGTATTGGAGCCGCCGGTCTTTACGCCCGTGGCGATGGTCCAGGTATGAGTAAGCTTGAGATCAAGGGGCCAGAATTTAAATTGCACCCGGAAACGAAAGCTTAAAACGCCCGGAAAATCAACTCTGATGTTGCGTTGTGCGTACTACATGAACAGGTGATTTACCGGAACGCTCCATCGGAGCATTGCTATGGACTTGAGACTCAGTTTTGCTGAAACCCCGGCGAGCGGCATGGTCGCTGGCGCAATCATCGTCCAAATAATTGTTGCATCAGCGATGGCTTTTCCAAAGTCTCGAACTTGCCTTCCCGCATCTCGTCATAACGATAATCAGCAATTTCGGCGGCAAGCGTCACGGGTATGTCGAACATGAAATCGCAAGCATTTTCTTCATCTTCTGCGTCTTCTTCCTGCTGTCTGGTCAAATCGTCGCGAATGGCCGCAAAGCCGGCGGGGAGATCGCCCCGAGCCTCCAAATGACGCAGATCCTCTTGCGAATCGTGCGTCACGGACCAGATTTCGCGGCCGTCCTTCCATGCTGCCGCCCGGCTGACCATGACATGCTCTTCCACAAAGCAGGCAACCACCTCGCAGCCCTGCGACAGCCGCACCATCTCTTTGTCGGTAAATTCGTGCCTTCCATACTTGATCAGA
The DNA here is from genome assembly GCA_028293265.1 of Pedosphaera sp. The sequence goes on from JAQGPB010000326.1 coordinate 4,562, forward strand.
TACCAGCCGCCAGACAAAGGGCCTCCGCAAAAACGCGTCTTTCGATTTTTGTCGCGCGCTTTTTGAAGGCCAAAGTCTTGCAGCACGGTTTCAGGCGATTTGCCCCGGATTGCGTACGAAGTCAGTGATGCGCCCATGGGATTTGATGATGGGTGATTTAATCGGTCTTGTCACGATTTCGCTTTTCCAATCTCCTTCATTGCCTCGGTGTACCGTGTGTGAATACCGTCAGGTCCGATCTGCTCCAAGTCGTGAATGAACCCAGGCAAAAGTTGGAAGAATTCATCGAACGCGAGACTTTCGTCGCCGCCCACCTTTTCGCGGATAAGACTAAAACCATCCATCGCGCCATCATTCACCCGATAGTGGGCTGCCACCCAGCGAGTGAAATATTCAAATTGCAGTGCTACTTGAGGATGTTCCTGGCCATGTTGAAATCCTGTGATGAACGTAGCGACCATGGAAAGAGAGCGAGCGGAGGAATCACCGCAACCCAACCACATTTGGGGACGCTTTTGAATGCTGAAAAGACAATTCACTAAGGGGTTCATTCGCTCGTTACCTCCAATGGTAACATGCTTGTAGGCGTGATCGAGACAAAATTCTTAACGGGAGGAAGAGGCCGGGCGCATTTCGCCGGTACCACCACGACCCGCGCTCCGTCATGCGCCTGCCGAACCCGGGTCCATCCGCGGTTAAAAACCCTCCTGCCCCGTTGCAGAAAAACGACCCTTTTTCCGTGTAGGGAAAAAAGATTTTTTCATACCCCAAAAAGATCGTGTTTTTCTGAAAGCAGCGAACCCGCATAAACATTGCCCGCAACCGCCTTTTTTTCACAAAGATTCATCAAAATAAAAAAATGTGTCAAACCTACCGTAGGTTTCATTTTCCAAGATCCCCTCTGGTAAAGTGGGTCCTATGAATGCTCAAAATAGAGTATGTCAGGGTTCAGGCCATGGGCCTGGCGGCTGTGTAGCGCGGGCGTCCCGCCCGTCGCCCGGCCCCTCAACCCTCAACGATCAGCCCTCAACCACATCGGGGCGGAGTTTCCCGCCAAATCAGCCCTTGTCCCACCCTCAACCCTCAACCATTTGGTCCAGCCAGCCCCATTCCGCCAATTGGAGCTTGGAGCTTGGTTATTCTCTGGTGCTTGGAGCTTGGCCGCTTGGAGCTTCTCAAACGGCGCGGAGTTTCTCACCAAATCTGTACGCCTATTCCTCTCCTGTCCCGCCCTCAGCCTCAAAACCATTGGCGTACCGCCTTTTTTCACCTATTTCCGCTTTTTTCCGCATAAATAAAAAAATTATAGGGCTATGCACTTTATTCCCCCAACCCCACCGCTTGTGGTTTTCTGCCGCCAACCAACTCGTCGCCTCGCACCGGACCGAGCGCGACCGCTTGTTCGACCAACCGCTGAA
>JAQGPB010000557.1 GCA_028293265.1 Pedosphaera sp.
TCCCGTCCCCTCATAGGCGTCATCATAGTGGATACTTTCGAACATGCCGAAAAGCCTGGCGTGATGTTCGGGTTTGATGCCGATGCCATTGTCCTTGATCCAGAGCCGGACCCGGCTGTCGCGACGCTCGGTCCAGATGTCAATTTTGGGGACGGCTCCTTCCCTCACGAATTTCTTGGCATTATTGAGCAGGTTCGAGATGGCCTGCGTCAGCAACGATTCGTGCGCCTGCACGTTCAGCAAGGGTGAAATGATGGAAATTTGGGCATGAGGCGGCTGCATTTCCGGATAATGCAGGATGATGTCCCGGATCAAGACCTCCAAGGCCAGGGTTTCGCACTTGATTTGATTTTGAGCCAGGCGCGAATAGACGAGAACATCATGGGTAAGCTTGTCCATCCGCGAACTGCCGCGATAAATTCTTCGCAAATATTCGGTGACTTCCGGGCTGAGGCTGCCGGCATGATCTTCCAGGATCGCCTGCGCATAACCCTGCATGGCGCGGACGGGACCGCGCAAATCGTGGGAAACGCTGTAGGAAAACTCCTGCATCTGGGCCAGGGCTGCGTTCAACGATGCGGTTCGCTCGCTGACCCGTTGTTCCAAGGTTTCATTCAACGCCGCCAGCTCTTCCCTGGCTTTTTGGAGCGCCGCCTCCGCCTGCTTGCGCCCGGTGACGTCGCGGGCGATTTTCGATGCCCCGATGATGATTCCGGAATCATCCTTGATGGGGGAGACGGTCAGGGAAATGTTGACCAGCGCGCCATCTTTCCGCTGGCGGATGGTTTCGTAATGGTCAATCCGCTCTCCCCTGCGGATGCGGGCGAGAATTTCCGGCTCTTCGTTTTGACGTCCTAGCGGCATGAGAATGGTCACCGGCCTGCCGATCACCTCGGATGCTTGATAGCCAAAAATGCGTTCGGCGCCCTGGTTCCAGCTTCGAATAATGCCGTTCAGATCCTTGCTGAGAATCGCGTCGTCTGAAGATTCGACAATCGCGCGGAAATGGCTCTGCAGACCTTGGGCCCGCCTGCGGTCACTGATGTCGCGGGCGATTTTCGAGGCGCCAATGATTTTTCCCGAGGCATCCTTGATGGGAGAAACCGCCAGGGAAATGTCCAGCAGCATTCCGTCTTTTCGCATCCAGACGGTTTCGTAATGTTCAATGCGCTCCCCTTTTCGGACGCGGGCGAGAATATCAGGCTCTTCTTTTTTGCGCCCGGCGGGCGTGAGCATGGTGGCGGACTGGCCGATCACTTCCGCAAAGGTGTAGCCGAACATGCGCTCGGCGCCTTTGTTCCAACTGCGGATGATCCCGTTCAAATCTTTGCTGAGAATGGCGTCATCGGAAGAGTCAACAATGGCGGTCAGATGCAGGTACAATTCCTCGACCGAAAATTCCTGGCCCGGAATTGGACTTTTCTGTTTGGCCAAAGAGAGATCTTCCGCAACGGGCAGCGTCTGGCCCGTACGAGAATCTGGTGAAAAAATAGTTCGCTGAGTCTCCGTCACGATCGCTAAAATTGACGCTTTCTTATAGTTATTCGATCCCGAGCCTTTTCCTCATTGGTCTGGTAAAAGGCACCCGATTAGGTAATAATGATGACAGTTTAACCGATAATTCATTTTTGGGCAATTATTTATGCCATGGCAGTTTTTTCGACGGAGGGTGCAGCTCAGTTTCTTGCACCACTGTGCAATTAATCAGCCTCCGCCCGCCCTGTCTGGCTTGGGCCGCCGCGAAATTTCGGCCAGCCATCTTTGGCCAGCCCCGCCGTCGCTTTAAAGGCATGCAGCTTGCCCGCACCGATGTAAATCGTCGCATCCCGCCCGATGGCGGGCGAGGCATTGCCGGCCCCGCTCAACATCGTATAGGTTTGAGCCAGTCCGTCAGGCCCAAACCCGTATAGAATTCCCACCCCGTCGTTGATACCGCCAAAGTAAACCATCCCGTCCGCCGCAAGCGCAGCAGTGCCGCCAACGAGCGGATAACCAAAATACCATTTCCTGGTCGCATCTGGCTTGACGGCCAGAAAGGTGTCATTCACCCCGAGATAAACGTTGCCCGCGCCATCAACCACTGGCGAAGATTCCCCCACGCCGCCCGTCCAGAAGTCCCACTTTTTGGTTCCGTCCGGGTTCAGCACGTATAATTTTCCGTCCACTGAAGTAAAATAAATGTTGCCGTCGCGATCCAGCGCCGGCGAGGAGATGATCGCCCCGTCGGTGGCGAAGGACCATTTTACTTTTCCGTCCGAAGTCAGCGCGTAAAATTTCTTGTCGTGCGAGCCAAAATAAATCGTGCCGTCCTTTCCAATCGCCGCTGACGAATCAACCGGCCCCGCAGTGGCGAATTCCCATTGCGTTCTCCCGTCCGGGGTGAGCGCATAAAATTTATGGTCCCAACTCCCGAAATAGACGGACCCGTTTGTGGCAATGGCCGGCGAGGCATCCACCCACGCGCCGGTGGTGAAAGACCAGTTCTCCTTGCCGGCCGGACTGATCGCATAAAGCTTCCGGTCGCGCGCGCCGAAATAGATGGTGCCATCCGCTCCCACTGCCGGCGAGGACTTGATGTCGCAACGCGTCGGAAAAGCCCACAGCTTGAAGCCATCGGGATTGACCGCCACGAGTTTTCCGCCGGAGACATCCGCGTAGGTCTGGTTTCCCGAGATGGTCACGTAAACATTTCCCTTGCGGTCAATGGCCGGCGAGCAATCCATGCGTTCACCGAGCGGCAACTCCCAGCGCAGCGTCAGTTGGTTGCTGTCAGCAGCACACAATGACAGGGCCGTCAGCAGCATGACAATTGTTGCTGTCCAAAAAAACTTTTGCCTCACGCCAGCCCCCGACTTTTCAATTGTTCCATAAAATCTTTCTCAAATGCTGCAAACGACAGCGAACTCGCGTCAAAGGTAATCTCCGGCTTTCCGCCCGGCGAGAGAATCATGTCCGCCCATTTGAAAACTGCCTCGGCAATCGCCGCCGGATCGCGAATGGGGACAATTTCCCCGTTCCGGCCCGGAACGATCACGTCGCTTGCCCCGGTGTTGGGCGTGGTGATGACCGGCAGCCCGCACGCCAGCCCTTCGGTCACCGTCCGCGCAAAGCCGTCCTCCAGCGACGGCAGGATCAGCAGGTCGCACGCGCGCATTTTATCCGCAAGCTGCGGATGCGCCAAGTTCGGCTGCCAGTCAATCGGCAGGTCCGCGTATTGGCGGACGATGGCGGCGACGTTGTCAAACACGGCGCGGTTCAGCACCAGCCGGGCGTCGGGAATTTTTTTGAGGACGAGGCGGAAACTTTCCAGCAGGTACGGCGTCCCTTTGCGCAACGACAGGCCGCCCGGCGCGATGATCGTGAGCGGACGATCCTTTGGCCGCGGAGTGACGGGCGGTTTGAAACAGGCAATATCAATCGGGTAAACGTTTCGCAGCATTTGCTCCGGTTTGAACCCGCGTTCGAGGAACGAACGGCTCACAAAGGTGCTGGGCGAGAGCACGAAATCCACGTCTGGCATCATGGCGCGCGAACGCTCGTAATGATGCCGCGCAATGGGCGGGTACGGGCAGTTCCAACGCTTGTGTTCCTCGGTCAAAATGGTCCAGTAATTTTCCGGGTGCGAATTGCCGCCATCGAGAAAAGTTTTGCCGCCATGCTCGCGCGCCCAATGGAACGAAGCGTTCACATAGCCGTAACTGGAGATGACGTGGTTCCCCGGATTGAGCTGCCCTTTGACCCAATGATCGAACCACGGATGCAGCCGGAAACGAAGCGATTCGGCGCGGGTGGTGGAGAATGTCCGCGCGAACGCATAAGCCGCCAAGCCGATTTTCGGGTTCAACCGCGTGCATTCTTCCGGCAAGCCATTGATGCCGCGCCGTGTGCCCAGCGCCAGGAAGCGCAGCAATCCATGCCGGTGCAGCGCGCGCGCGTTGTCATCGCAAACCGAGCGCCCGGGCGTCGCCACGACGAATGTGCGCTCAGGCATGGTTGAGGATGGATTCATAGAGTTGCACGTGGCGGAGGCACATTTGTTCGGCGGTCATCCCCTTCCGGACGATGGACGCGGCGCCGGATTGCCCAAATTTTTTTCGCAAGGCGGCATCGGCCATCAAGGTTTCCAAGGCTTGCGCCATTTGCGCGGGCTGGCCCGGTTCCACGAGCAAGCCTGTGCTCCCGTGCTCGACCAATTCCGGAATGCCGCCCGCCCGCGTGCCAATGCTGGGGCAGCCAAAAAACATCGCCTCCTGCAACGCCAGCCCCAGCGCCTCATGATACGACGGTTGCACGTAAATTCCCGCGCGCTGCATCATCTCCATCGCATCGGTGCGTTCGCCCGGCAGCAGGATGCGTTTCTCGAGCTGGTGCGTCCGGGCAATGGCGCGGATTTTTTCCACCGTGTCGGTTTCCAGCAATCCACCGGCGAGGCAAAGCTTCCATTCGGGGTGCCGCGTGGCCACTTGCGCGAACGCCTCGGCCAAGACAATCTGTCCCTTGCGCCAGGCGATATGGCCAACATTCAGCACGAGCGGTTCGCGCGGTGCGGCGGGCTCGTTGCCAGGCTGGATTCGCAGGCGCGAATGATAAATCTGCCGATACTTGCCGCGCAACGGCCAATTCCAGCGTCGCAGTTTGTTCACGTCGTGCTGCGAAACGGCAATCTCCCGGCGAACATGCGCAAGCTGGTTCATTTTTCCCGCCCACGCGAGCGGCAGCAGCGCCAGCTTGAACCAAAGCGGCTTTTGCGGTCCGCAATAACCGTCCAACGGGCTTACGACGAGGTGGACGGTTGAACAGGTGAGAATTCCCGACTTGTTCAGATACGGAATCGGGCATCCGCCGGGAAAACGATTTCCCCAGCCGTAATTGCCGCCGAGATGAAAATGCGCCAGATGCACACCGTGCCGCGCCAACTCCTGCACGAGCCGCCGGGAAGTTTCGCGCGAGACCGTGGCCGGATTCCACACGACATGACCATTGATCAATGAGCCAACCGCATGGCGTTTGAGATCTTCCGGTTTGTCTGGCGAGACCAAAATCAATTTGAAACGGTCCTTCAAGCCCTCCAGCAAGGTTTCCACCAGCACGCTGACCCCGCCGCGCAACGCCAGCGGGTACTCCAGGCACAGGGCGATTTTTTTTTGTTCTGCCATTACGAGCCGGAAATCCTCTTGGAGGACTGCCTTATCAATCTATCCGGCCAAGTTAGCGAACCTTCTCGCGCAAAAAAAGACATTTCATGGCTGCCAGGATCGGGCCTAAAGAAAAGGTGCGCGGACTTATGGTTTTTCAATTCTTAATCTTGTAGGCCGGGTGCCCCCACCCGGCGTTACCGGATTAATTATTGAAAAACCATTAGTCCGCTTAAACGTGGGTCGCCATGAGGGCTGCATTATTCTATGGGTATCAATGGAAGGTCGAACGTTTAAGCGGATTAAAATCCGCGCACCGACGGAGGTCGCGGTTGTAGGATCAAGGTGCGCGCGGACACAATGCTTCCCGCGCCCCCGATTTTCATCGAGTGCGCGGGAAGTTTGTAATTCACGAATTAGAAGTGCATCGGTTTCGCCAGCGGAGGCGGCAGAATGGGCTGCACCGCCTTGTTTTGGGTAGCACGACGGCGCATCTTCGAAAACACGAACAGGTTGAAGAAGTGCATCACGCCCAGCACGACCAATACCAGGCCCACCTTGGTGCTCAATGCTTCCAGCGCAGTTTGGGCGTCCACCGCCTTGTCGCCGTATTTCAAGGCCAGGGTGACGAAGCCGATGTTGATGAGGTAGAAGCCCACCACGAGCAGGTGATTGACGGAATCGGCAAGAGCCTCATTTCCGAGAAAACTGTCCACGAGAAAAATGCGCCCGTTTTTGTGCAGCGTGCGGGCCACCCAGATGGTGAGGGCGACGCTGATGCCCAGATAGGCGAGATAAGTCCAGACGACGGCGGGCGCGCTGCCGGTGGTCTCGAAGGCTGCCAGGATGATTTTCATAAGTTTGGTTCCTTTCGTTTTAAGTTGCTAATGTAATTTCTGTCATTACAGAAATAACATAACATACAGATTAGCGATGGCAAGCATTTAATTTGCGCCGGCGCAGCTCGACGCTGTTCTTGGAACCGCAGCGAACCGGCTCCTTCTCCTCCATGCAATGGAGGAGAGGGCTGGGGAGAGGAGGCGCTTTCTGCCCGCGCCCACGTCGGCTTTTTCCAATAAGACATCCCTCTCCCCGGCCCTCTCCCACTCCTGCGTCGTGGGAGAGGGAGAAGAATCGGGG
>JAQGPB010000565.1 GCA_028293265.1 Pedosphaera sp.
CCGGCGAGATGCACGGCGCCGCCGTACAGCAGCAGCTTTTCCGTCAGCGTCGTCTTGCCCGCGTCGGGGTGGGAGATGATCGCAAACGTCCGCCGCTTGGCTATTTCGATTTTAATATCCACAAAGACGGAAAACTTAACACGACTTGGCCGTGTAACAAGGAGGAATGCGGCTCTAGGGCGAAGAAATCACTGCCGCACCTGATTGCGGCGCATGCGGTTTGCTCAGGATGAAGGAATTCCGAAAGGGTCCCTCCTTTTGGAACGGCGTCACGATCCATTCCGGATGCGCGCCGGCCCATTCCCGGAAAGCACGCTGCTCCCCAAGATCGGGATTGCCAAAAAATTGATACCATTCATCGAAAATGACAATCGTGCCGTCTCCAAAGTAGGGCGTGCAAAACCGCAACGCGTCTCTGGCCGATTCGTACAAATCCGAGTCTATGTGGAGAATTGAAATCCGCTTCAGTCCCAATCGCATGGCGGTGGAGTCCGTCAGCGTTTCGCGAAAAAATCCCGGCACGGAGATTACCTTCGAATCCGCAATCCCATACTCGCGGACATTGGCGCGAAACTCTTCCTCAGAACACGCGTAGGTGCCCTGGTGAAACACGCGATGAATCGTATCAATGCCGGCCGGTTCCGGTATGCCCTCAAAAGAATCAAACGTTATGAACCGCATTTCATCCCAAGCCTTGTGGAAATAAGATTGTGTCGCCGGCGAATCGTCATAAGAATGGTCCCACGCTCCCGCGGCTATCTCCTCCAATACCCGCCAAGCCGCAAAGTAAGCCTGTATCACCGAATCGCCACGATAAGCTCCAAATTCAACATAGTCGCCGATATAGCCGACGACCCGGAACGCCTTTTCAAATATTTGCGAACCTTCCCGTTCCTTTCGCAGCGCGGCTTGCAAGTCTTTGATCTCAGCTTTTTGACGGAGCACCAGGGATTGGATTTCTTCCAACCCGGCGGCCAACTTTTTGAGTTCTCCCGCAAAATCACACGCGTTTTCTGGTTTCATCAATGGTCTGTCCACATTTGCAACTTCTTCAGGCAATTCCAAACCTAACGTCCAGCTCGCAGGCTGAAGACTGGCATTTCCAAAGTCAAACCCGGATTTTCCCGCGTTTCTTTCAACGTCAGGCTTGACTTGCCATCTTTTTTTCTCAACATCCCTCCCAATGGCTCTGTTCACCATCGAACATGATTTCAGGTATGAGATCGTTCGCAAGATCTTTGAAGGCGGCATGGGTGTCGTTTACGAGGCCGAGCAGCTCGGCACGCGCAATTTCGTAAAACGCATCGCCATCAAGGTCGTCCGCCAAAACTACGCCGACCAAAAGCAATTCATAGACAACTTCGTCGGCGAAGCCAGGCTGGTGGCCGATTTGATCCATACCAACATCGTCCAGACCTATCATCTGGGCGAGGTCAACGGCATGTTCTTCATCGCCATGGAACTCATCCGCGGCGTCAACCTCGAACAATTCGCCCAGCAGCTTGCCGACAAACGCCGGCCGCTGCCGCGCGAACTGGCCGTGTTCATCACCAGCCGCATCGCCCGCGGCCTCGCCTACGCGCATGCCAAGTGTGACCGCGACGGAAAGCCCCTGGGCATCGTGCACCGCGATGTCAGTTTCAAGAACATCATGATCGCCTTCGAGGGCGACGTGAAGCTCACCGATTTCGGCATCGCCAAGGCGCGCGGTTTTTTGCAGGACAATGAGGGCGAAGTGGTGGCCGGCAAGGCCGATTACATGAGTCCCGAGCAGGCGGATTTCAAGATCACCGACAAACGCTCCGACCTTTTCTCCACCGGCGTGGTGCTGGCGCATCTGCTTTTGGGCCATAATATTTTCAAAGGCGCGACCGCCGAGGAATCCCGCGACCGCATCCTCAGCCAGCCAATTCCGGACTTCCGCGCATTGGACAAGCGCATTGATGACCGGCTCAACCAGATTTTGCAGCGCGCCCTGGTCCGGGAACTTCCCGAGCGATATCCCAACGCGGATGAACTGCTCTATGAACTGGAGCACTACATCTACCACCAGGGATACGGCCCCACGAACGAAACTCTTGGAAAGTTCATCCGCGAACTCTTCGGCCAAGCCGCCCCAACCATTCCCCAGGACAGCCTGGGTGGCGGCACGCAATTGATCGAGCACACCGCCCGCATCACAAAACGTTGACGGTTGCAAACCGGCCTGCTTAGGGCACTTTTCCGGCAATGAAATCATCGTCCTCAATCGTAAAACTTGGTCTGCTTCAAACCGCCTGCTCGGCCGACCCCGCCGCCAACTTGAAAAAGACCCTGGCCTTCGCCGAAGGCGCGGCCCGGCAGGGCGCGCAGATCATCTGCACCCAGGAACTTTTTCGTTCGCAATATTTTTGCCAGAGCGAGGATCACGAATGCTTCAAGCTCGCCGAACCGATTCCTGGTCCCAGCACCGCCGCGTTTCAAAAGCTCGCCAAAAAGCATGGCGTGGTCATCATCGCCTCCCTGTTTGAAAAGCGCGCCTCCGGCCTATACCACAACACCGCCGCGATCATTGACGCCGACGGTTCACTCATGGGCATCTATCGCAAGATGCACATCCCCGACGACCCGTTGTTTTACGAAAAATTTTATTTCACCCCCGGCGACCTCGGTTTCCGCGCTTGGAAAACCAAGTTTGGCAAAATCGGCGTCCTCGTCTGTTGGGACCAGTGGTATCCCGAAGCCGCGCGCCTCACCGCCATGCAGGGGGCGGAAATTCTATTTTACCCAACGGCGATTGGCTGGCATCCCAAGGAAAAGGCCGAATACGGCGTCAACCAGCACGGCGCGTGGGAATTGATCCAGCGCAGCCACGCCGTCGCCAACGGCTGTTACGTGGCCGTGCCCAACCGCATCGGCCTCGAAAAACCGATCGGCGGCGATGGTCTGGAATTTTGGGGCCAAAGTTTTGTCGCCGGCACCTCCGGCCAGCTCCTCGCCAAAGCCAGCACGGACAAGGAAGAAATTTTGATCGTGCCCGTGGATCTCGCCAAAGTGGATGTCACCCGCACCCATTGGCCCTTCCTCCGCGACCGGCGCATAGATGCTTACGGCGGTTTGACGAAGCGGTTGATTGATTAACCGCACTCCCGGCAAAATTTGGCTTCAGCCGATGCCTTCAAGACGGTCGGCATAAATATTCACCAGCTTATGGGATTTCAGCAGCGTTTCGACCTGCGGCCAGACGCGGGCGAGCAATTTGTGAAATTCATTTCTGCGGAGATTGCCAAATCGCAAATGCACCACCCATGGCGGAGGCGATTTCGTGATTATCCGGTCAGAAAAATCTGCATCCTTGCTGACAATCACCAAATGATGCTTGCGGGCGAATTCCCAAATCTGCGAATCGGATGGATTCCGTCCAGCTTTCCAGCAGGGAATAATCGGAAGGTTTGGCGAAAACCGCAACCGCACGGGCAGGTTTTCATCGAAGAGAAAACCCTTCATGCCGCCCGCACTACAGAGAAATGATTGCCCATGAGGCGTGAAGCGTAATTTAAGCACGCTTGCACGTCGGCACGAGTGAGTTTCGGATATTCCTCCAGCACGTCCTCAACGGAATCACCGGCGGCGAGGAATTCCAGTATCGTCTGCACCGTGATGCGCGTGCCGCGAACAACCGGTCGTCCGTTGCAAACATTGGGCTTGATTGAAATGCGCTCACTCATGATTAAGAAAGTACCCTTGCGGATTCTCAAAAGCAAGCCGGTACCAGCACAGCTCAAGATCTTCGCGATATCGGTGGCGCACAATTCCGGCCAAGTCCCCTTCGAGCGATCACTACTTCAGTTCCTCTGCCAATTGTTTTCCCAACTCGGCGGCTTCGGTAACTGGACGTTTCGCTTCCGCGCGCCGGACGGGCCCATCTCTAAACGAAACGGCGCGCATACAAATTTCGTCGCCCTGAATTTCGGCATACGCCGCCACCGGACTCTGACACCCACCACCCATCTCCGCCAGAAAAGCGCGCTCGGCGGTGACGCATTGCTGCGTTTCTGGATGATTGATTTTTTCGCAGATGGCCGCGATGCGTTCGTCATTCTGCCGGGTTTCAATGCCAATGGCCCCTTGCCCGACGCAGGGGAGCATGACATCGGTTTCCAATACCGTGGCCAACAGGCCTTCGGGAACGCCCTCGCCCGTAAATTTTCCATCCGTTGCGATCTTAAAACCCAACCGCTCCAAACCCGCCGCCGCGAGAACGATCGCATCCAACTCCGCTATGTCCGCCAGCTTCTTGATGCGCGTAAGCACGTTGCCGCGATGTTCGACAATCTTCAAATCGGGACGAAGCTCCAACAATTGCGATTTCCGGCGCGTGCTGCCCGTACCCACTATTGCCCTTTCTGGCAAATCTTTGATCGCAAGCCGCGGCTTGAAACCGCGCTTCCCGGGCAGGCCGGCGCTGCGATAAATCAAAACATCCCGCACATCGGCGCGTTTGCCGACCGCACCCAGCATGAGGCCTGTGGGGAGTTCCGTGGGCAAATCTTTCAGGCTGTGCACCGCGATGTCGGCCTGATTATTCAGCAACGCTATTTCAAGTTCCTTGGTGAAAAGCCCCTTGGGCAAACTCTCGCCTTCCTTGGCCAGCGAGGCCGTTTGCAGCTTGTCGCCCGTGGTCTTGATGATCTTAAGGTCAAACGCAAGCCCCGGAAAGGCATCCCGGCATTGCGCGAGCAAGTTGTTGGCCTGCGCCAGCGCCAGCGGGCTGCCGCGGGTGGCGATGAAGATGGTGGATGGCATGGGGAGTTGTTGCGTGTTGCGTATTGCGTGTTGGGGATGGGTGGATGACGCGTGTGGGCGATTATTCGGGCGGCATAGGCGGGTTGTTGAGAAGTTCGCTGGGCGTTGAATAGTAATCGGGAACTTCTTCTTCCAGTTTGATACCACGCTGGGACGGAATAATTGTGAGCAGCAAGCGGATTATTTGAGTGAGCAATCGTATGCGGTGGCTGGCCACGATTTCAGTCAATACATGATGCCCTTGGTAGTACCAAGTCCGCGTCTCGCGCGCCGAGCCAAGCGCATATTCATAAAAACGGGCCTGATCCTTGCCAGATTGGCGGCTATACCCTTCGGAAACATTTGCGCCAATAGACCCAACGGCTCTATTCAGTTGATCGGCCAGACTCAGGGTTCGCTTATCATGCATCAATTTGGTCACGTCATGCCACGCCAAATCATCCGCAAACAGACTGAGTCTGTAAACCTCCATGCGCCAAAGTGGATCGTCCGTTATTTCCACCGGAACAGACTTTAACCAAGAATCGTAGTTCATGCCGTTTTTCCCCACGCAATACGCATCACGCAATACATCACTCATGCCCAAAAACCGGTTCTGCATTTCCGCTCAATTGAGGCGGCCGCACGCTTCCCAGCAACGCCTTCGCTTTCTCGCGGATGATGGCCTCGCAACGGGTGATTTCGTCCTTGCGCTGCTTCAAATAATCATCGGCGATGGCCTGCAGGTCGTCAATATTGTAGAGGTAAACATTCTCAATAAAATTCACTTCCGGCTCGATGTCGCGCGGCACGGCGATGTCTATCAAAAGCAGCGGACGGTTCTTGCGCAGCTTCATGAGCGGCGCGAGTTTCGCCCGGTCAAGGACGTAATGCGGCGCGGATGTGCTGCTGATGGCGATGTCAATTTTCGGAAATTCTTTTCCCCACTCGTCGAAATGAACCGCGCGTCCCGACAACTGTTCCGCCAGTTCGACCGCGCGTTCGTGGGAGCGGTTGGAAACAATGATGCTGTGCGCACCGCGGCTGAGGAGCGCGCGCGCGGTTTTCTCGCTCGTGTCACCCGCGCCGATGACCATGACCTGGCGGCCATTGAGCGTGGTGAAAATTTTCTCCGCCAGCTCCACTGCGACCGAACCGACCGACACGCTGCCCCGCTGGATGTTCGTCTCCGTGCGGATCTGTTTGGCGACATTGAACGCCTTTTGAAACGCCTTGTTCAACCGGCCGCCGCAATGCTGGTGCTCCAGCGCGAGGCTGTAGGCTTTCTTAAGCTGCCCGAGAATTTCAGTTTCGCCCAGCACCATGGAATCGAGGCCGGCAGCGACCTTGAAAAGATGTTCCAGGCTGTTCGGCTCGGTCAAGTTGTAGAGTTCGTCCGTCAAAGGATCGCGGTAATCGTGGCAATTGACCAGAAACTCGCGCAACGCTGGAAATGCCCGGCTCGGTTCCATCGCTGTCACGGCGTAAAGCTCCACCCGGTTGCAGGTGGAAAGAATCACCGCTTCGCTTGCCACGCCCGAATCTCGCAGCAATTGCAGCGTGGCCGGGATGCGCGCCTCGGTGAATGCAAACCGCTCCCGCACCGTGACCGGCGCGGAACGGTGGCTGAGGCCGATGACAACCAGTGGCATGTTTTACGATTTGTGCAAAGGAGACAACAGCATGAATCCCCAGAACGTGAGGAGGATGAAGGCAAAACTGCCCAGCGCGCCCCAGGCAAAAGGGCGTCCGCCGCGTCCGCGCCAACGCATGATCAAAAGCACCACATAAATTAGCCAGACAAAGACAGACCAAAGGATGATCGGATCATTCTGAAAATAAACGCCATGTTTCTGCCAGGTGAGCACCGGGTAGATGGAAAGTCCGGCCGTGAGCAACACCAGGCCCGTCGTAACCAGCCCGCTGGCGACCTTTTCCAATCGCTGAATGGGCGGCAGCCGCGAGAGGATGGCGCGCAACTTGT
>JAQGPB010000574.1 GCA_028293265.1 Pedosphaera sp.
GTCGAAGCGCGCGCGCAGCTCGACCACGGCGGTCACCTGCTTGCCGTTTTGCACCGCCTTCATCAGCGCGCCGATGATGCGCAGATCGCCGCCGGTGCGGTAAAGCGTCTGCTTGATGGCCAGCACGCGCGGGTCCTCTGCCGCCTGTTCCAGAAATTGCACCACGCTGTCAAATGACTCATACGGATGGTGCAGCAAAATATCGCGCTCGCGGACCGCCGCAAAAATGTCGGGCCGGTCCTGCAACGCCGCCGCCACCGGCGCGACAAACGGCGGGTCGCGCAGCTCGGGCGAATGATCGCCCTCGTAAATCGCCATCAGCCGCGTCGGATTGAGCGGGCCGTCAATCACGTAAAGGTCCTCTTCCCCGAGCTTGAGTGTGCCGAGCAGCGCATTGCGCAGGTCCTGCGGGCAGCTTTTTTCCACCTCGAGCCGCACCGCGTCGCCCTTGCGCCGGTTGTGCAGTTCGTTCTCGACCGCCTTGAGCAGATTCGCCGTCTCCTCCTCGTCAATGTACAGCTCGCTGTTGCGGGTGACGCGGAAATTCCAGTAGCCCTGGATGCGCGTGCCGGGAAAAATGTCGGCAAGATAATGGCCGATGATATTGCCCAGAAAAATATAATCCTGCCGGCCATCCTCACGCGGCAGCTTGACCAGGCGCGGCAGCACGCGCGGCACCTGCACCACCGCGAGATGCCGGAGCATTTCGCCCGCGTGCGGCATCTCCAGACGGACGATGATGTTCAGCGATTTGTTGAGCAGTTGCGGAAACGGATGCGCGGGGTCCAGTGCCAGCGGCGTGAGCACGGGACGCACCTGGGCCTGGTAATATTCCTCGACCCACGCATGGTCGGCGGCGTCAAGCTCGTCGAAATTGAGGAAACGAATCCCGCTCTTGGCGAGCTTGGGGAGCAATTGTTTCCGCCAGCAATCATATTGCTGCCCGACCATCTGGCGCACGCGCCGCGTCACCGCGCGCAACGTCTCCGTCGCGGTCAACCCGTCCATGCTGCGTTCAACCACATCGCTTTCGATCTGCTGCTTGAGCCCGGCCACGCGGACTTCAAAAAACTCGTCCAGGTTTGAACTGGTGATGCAGAAAAACTTGATCCGTTCCAGCAGCGGATTGTTGGGGTCCAATGCCTCGTCCAAGACGCGCTGGTTGAATTCCAGCCAGCTCAGTTCACGGTTGATGAACTGGTCGGGTCCGTAGGTCTTGACGGCATTGTCCATAAAGTTTGCTTATCATAACAGCGCGCAACTGAAAAGCGAGCTACAAGTCTGTTATGAAGGGGCGGGAAGGGCTTCTCACCACTTCACGTCGCGAAGGTAAAGGAGGCTTTGCGGGATTTGGGCTTCAGGAATCGCGGATTCGTCCTCGATGAAATACCATTTGATGCCGATTTTTTGGGCCGTGCGCAATACCGCGGCCATGTCAATCTGCCCGCGTCCCAGCGGCACAAAAGCCCCTTGCTCCGCATGTCCCTTGAAACCGCCGGTGGGGGTTCCTTTTTTCATGTCCTTGAGATGCATTGAAACCCAGCGTCCGCTGTATTTCTCCAACAGCTTCACCGGGTCCTGACCGGCATGGACAATCCAAAAAACGTCCATCTGGAAATTGACAAATTCCGGCTTCGTCTCGGCCATCATCAGATCAAAGAATGTTCCGTCCCCGTGTGGCTTGAACTCGTAACCATGCGGGTGGTAAAAAAACTTCACGCCCTGTTTCGCCATGGCCTCGCCTGCGCGGTTGAACACGGCGATGGCGTCGCGGCAGCCCTTTTCATCCAGCGTGTCGTGTTGTGGCACCGACGGGCAGCCGGCATAAGCCAGGCCAAGCGCGGCAGCCTCGCGCGCGACGCCCTCCGGGTCATCGCGAAACCTGGCATAGGGAAAATGCGCGCTGACCGCCGTAAGCTCATGCGCGTGGAGTTCCGCCTTGAGCCCCTCGGGCGAGAGATTGTAGTCGCCGACCAGTTCGACGTACTTGAAACCGAAATTGTGAACTCTGTCGAGCGTGGCGGGCATGTTCTTTTTCAAGGAACCGCCGACGCTTTCCAATTGCAGCCCGGTCTGGCCGGAGTACGTTTCGGCTTTGACAGATTGAACCAGTCCCGCCGCGACGATGGCCGCCAATGCCGCTTTGCGAAATGGAAACAATTTGGAGAGAGATGCCATGCATGTCTTTTAGCACCTCGGCTGGCTGGAGTAAAGCGCCGGCATCACGCGCGAATCGCCGGATCTCGGCCTTGGCCGCGCACCATGACCAGGGAAACGGCCACTGCCAGAATCAAGACGGTCAGGATGGCCAGCTCGAGAAAAAAATGTTTAAACATCACGTCGGTACGTTCGGGCATGTGGCTGAATCCCGCGGTCAGAACCAAAACGCGGCGGATGGCGGCGATCAGGCCGACGAGCAGAAACGGCTCTGGCAGCAGGGAATGGGTGCGAAAGGAAACTTGCACCGTATAGAGCAGCTCCACAAAGAGCAGAATTTGCAGAATCTGATCCAGCAATCCGACCGCTGAATTGGCGAACGTCCCGGCGGCAAGTTCCTTCACAAAGCTGATGACGCCGCTAATCAGAAGCACAATGGCGCTGACGCCCAGCAGCAGCCCCAGCCCGATATAAACGACGTCTTCGACGGCGGTAAATCCCCGCGCTATCCAATCGCGGGGGGCCACGTCCGTGCCGGATGGTGTTTTCATAAGCATCATTTGGGCGCGTCGTCAGATAACGCGCCAGGCAACTCCTTTGCAGTCAAAGTATGATGGATAACTTCGAAACGCAACCGGTTCCGGGATGTTAAGGCGGTGCCAGAAAGGGAACAGTGCACTAATTTACCGTGCCGGACTTAGATTGAAGCACGGGAGCAGGGGGAGTTGCGGACTTTTCCTCGGCCGAAGGCGCAATCTCGGGCGGATGCAGCGGCTCTTGGATCTGGGGCGGGTGCAATGGCTCCGGCGTCTGGACGGGGCGGGGCGGCGGCGGTTCCGGCTGACCGGCGGTCTTGAACAATTGCAACTCATGGATGGACCAAAAATTGACCGGATCGGAGGCGGTCAAGGTGACGCGAACGAACTTCGCGCGGGCGGGCGGGAAAACAATTTCGTTGCGCACGGCGGTCGCGTGGCCGCTCGCCACCGGCTGGCCCCAATCTGTTCCGTCCTTCGAGAGTTCCACTTTATAGCCGCGGGCATAATCCTGTTCGGAAGTGCCGGAATCCAGTTCCACACCGGTGAGTTCCGTCTCGTCGGGCAGCTCGACCTGCACCCACATGCCCGGTTCCTGCGAGGCCCGGGTGTCATAGCGGGTGCCAAGGTTGCCGTCAACAAGCTGCGGCAGGCCGCCTGGATTATGACTGGCGGTGAGCTTCCATTGCTGGCGGTTGGTCATCACCTGGGGCCAGAGATCGTGCAGTTCCTGCAGGGTCCAGGCATTGGTCCGGCTGGTGATGGCCGCGCGCACACGGGCCACGTCATTGGTGCTGATGAACGTGGAATGATTGCCAAAATTATTGCGGATATAGGAGATGACGGAGGAAATCCAGGCGTCGTCGTTGCTTTCCATGGGAACCATTTGCGCGTCGTAAGTCCTGTCATTGACCGGCCCGCTCAGTCCTTTGAGAACAACGCTGATCGGATTGTCGAGATGGCCGGTGATGGTCCTGGAACCGCCGAGCGGCGGGGCCATGGTGGCGCCGGGTTTGCCGCCCGCAAGCGGCGTCCCTTTGCCGTCGGGAGCATGGCAGACAAAACAAAGTTCCTTGTAAATGATTTCGCCGCGCTCGAGCACTTTCATTTCATCGGCGGTGTACCGGGATGGCGGTGGCGGCGGGGTTGGCGCGGCGGCAACCTGCGGCGCCGGAGGCGTCGGAACCATCTGCGTCCCCATTTTCTTGACGCCAAAAGCCTTGCTTGCGGACGTGGTGGAACTGATCAGGTTTTGCCAATCGGGCCATTTCAACATGTTCGCGGTCATCATCATCTGAATCACCACATTGGCATCCGGATCAGCGGCCAGCGCGATGAGGTCGGGAACCAGCGAGTGGTCGCCCTTTTTGTAAAGCGTTTCGCTGGTGCGAATCGCGGCAACGCGGACTTGCGGGTCCTTATCCTGGAGTTTTTCCCGGATCAGCGATGGCTGGAGTGCATCCAATCCTTCCAGCGTCCAAAGCGCGTGGATGCGGGCCAGATGCTCAGGATGCGAGCGCGTCATTTCCACCAGCGCGGGCACGACCGATTTGTCGCCGCGGAGAATCAGCAGTTTTTGCGCGGTGTCGCGCCACCAGCCATTGGGATGCGCCAAGT
>JAQGPB010000331.1 GCA_028293265.1 Pedosphaera sp.
AAAGGCCAAGCTGATAGAGCTGACCGGTGAGGACGGACGGACCAACCGGCTGGGCGTCATTGATCTGCCTTCATTTTATGCCAGTTTCTCCATGATCGGTTCGCGCGGCCGGGGCGAAGTCAAGCGCGCCACGGTGGATGTTGACCGGCTGTTGAACAAGCTTGAGGAGAACCATGTGGACGGCGTGATCCTTGATTTGCGCCACAACGGCGGCGGTTCGCTGCCCGAAGCGATTGACCTCACCGGCCTGTTCATCAAGGAAGGCCCGGTCGTCCAGATCAAGAGTTCCGACGGCTCGGTGCAGGTGGATCGCGATGATGACCCGCGCGTGCAGTATGACGGCCCGCTGGTGGTCCTCACCAGCCGGTTCAGCGCCTCGGCTTCAGAAATTGTGGCGGGCGCGTTGCAGGATTACGGTCGCGGTTTGGTGGTGGGCGGCGCTTCCACCCACGGCAAGGGCACCGTCCAAAGCATGAGCCCGTTGGCCACCTATCTATGGGTGAACAATGTGGCGTTCACGAACGCCCCCGCCTCGCTTGGCGCGCTCAAGGTCACCACGAATAAATTCTATCGCGTCAGCGGTTCTTCCACCCAGTTGAAAGGCGTCGTCCCCGACGTCGTCCTGCCTTTCACCTACGATTACATGGAATCGGAGGAGGCCCGCGAGGAAAACGCGATGAAATGGGATGAAATCAAGAGCGCCGACTACGAAAAGCTGAACCGTGTGCAGCCGTATCTCCCTGAAATCGAAAAGCGCTCGGCCAGCCGCGTTGCCGCCTCCAAGGATTTTGGCTACGTGCGCGAGGACATCGAACTGGTCAAGAAAGCAATGGCCGACAAGAGCGTTTCCCTCAACGAACGCCAGCGCCTGAAAGAAAGCGCCGAAGCCGAGGCCCGCAAGAAAGTCCGCGACGCGGAATTGAAATCGCGCAAGCCGTCCGACGTGAAGATTTACGACCTCACCCTCAAAAATGGCGAAGTGGTCATGGCCGAGGAGAAAAAAGCCACCAACCCTCCGCTCGCATCCATGGAGATCAAATCGGGTCTCACCAACGAAACACCGGCTTTTAACCAAACCACTAACGGCGATAAACCTTCAGACGTCTCGGACGCCACCGATACCGTCGCCGTGCAGCCGGCAGCCGAACCCGAAGATCCTTCACCCGAGGAAAAAGCCCCGCTGGAAGAATCTGAGCGTATCCTCATGGATTACATCGCGCTCCTGCGCGCCCACCCCTCATTGGCCGCCGACCACCAGCCCGTGTCGCCACAATAATCCGGGCTGGCATCCAGTCGCCAAATCCCAGAAGCGCGGCTCGCTGAGTCGCAGCAACTTGCGAAGTGGCTGCGATTCGTGCTTTGTTGGGGTGTAGCGTCGAGCCTCTGGCTCGACAGCGTTAAAGCGCATCAGCTTGCATTTCTTTTGGCCCCTTCTCCGGGTTCGACGGATGTTCAAATGCCGGTTAGAGTTTGAAGGTGCGGATGATTACTTACCATGCAAGTTCATAAACAAACTGAACAAACGCCAACTGAGCCGATGGAATTCCAGGTCGGCGGCATGACTTGCAACAACTGCGCCCGCCACGTCGCGGACGCAATCAAAAGCGTGCAGGAAGTGGCCGGTGTATCAGTGCAACTCGCTGCGAATCAGGCCGTTGTGCGCTGGCGCGGCACCCCCAACATCCCCGGCGTAGTCCAAGCCGTAGCCGACGCAGGTTACGAAGCCAAACCAGCGGAGAGAACGACGCTGAACGACAAGGCCAAGCAACGTTGGTCCCCCCTCTCCGGCTGGCGGTTCAACGTGGTGGTGGGATTGTCATGCACCGTCCCATTGATGATCGGCGAGTGGGTTTTCCATTTGGGAATGCAACGATGGTTCGAATGGCTGGCCTTCGCGCTGGCCTTGCCGGTGCAGATTTTTTGCGGGGCAAAATTTTACATCGGCGCGTGGCGGCAGTTGAAGGTGGGCGCGGCAAACATGGACATGCTCGTGGCGCTGGGTTCGACAACGGCATTCGCCTACAGCGTATGGGCGCTGCTCACGGGCGCGCCGGGACATCTTTATTTCATGGAGGCGGCGGCGATCATCACGATCATCAGCCTGGGGCATTGGTTCGAGGCGCGCACCAGCGCCCGGGCGGAAAGCGCGCTGCATGCATTGCTCCGGCTTGCGCCGGCCATTGCACGACTTCGCAACCCGGACGGCACGGAAACCGAAGTGCCCGTGCGTGAGCTGCAGTTGGGCGATACGGTGGTTTTGAAGCCGGGTGATCACGTGCCGGTGGACGGCGAGGTCAGCGAAGGAGAAGGCGCGGTGGATGAATCCATGTTGACGGGCGAATCGCTGCCGGTGGAAAAAAAGCCCGGTGACAAGCTTTACGCGGGCACGGTGAACTTGAATGGCAGGATGTTCCTGCGCGTGACGGCAACGGGCGAAGCGACGGCGCTGGCGCAGATCATCGCGGCGGTGGAGCGGGCGGAAAACAGCCGTGCGGAAATCCAACGCCTCGGGGACCGGGTAAGCAGCGTGTTCGTGCCAGTGGTGGTGTTGATCGCGTTGGGCACGGGATTGTGGTGGGGCCTGGGCGGCGAACAAGCGCGGCAAACGAGCGCGTGGCTGGCGAGATTTTTGTGGCCGGTGGCACTGCCGGCCAGCGCGCTGGCGGCGGCGTTCATCCAGGCGGCGGCGGTGTTGATCATTGCCTGCCCTTGCGCGATGGGTCTGGCCACGCCGGTGGCCATCATGGCGGGGACGAACGCTGCGGCGCGGCGCGGCATCCTGGTGCGGGACGGTGTGGCTCTGGAACGTGCGGGACGGATCACGGCAATTATTTTCGACAAGACCGGCACATTGACACAAGGGCAGCCAGTGGTGGCGGGACAGGAAAGTTATGACACGAAGGAAACTTTGCCGGGGGCCGATGTCATGAAACTGGCGGCGGCGCTGGCGCGCGGATCGAATCATCCGCTGAGCCAGGCGGTGGCGAAGCTGCACATGGAGGAATTTCCGTTGACGGAATGGGAGGAAGTGCGCGGCGCAGGAGTGCAGGCGAGGGTGATTGCGGATTGCGGATTGCGGATTGCGGATTG
>JAQGPB010000634.1 GCA_028293265.1 Pedosphaera sp.
TTTTGTCCGCCAGCACCGGCTGATGTTGTGGCGCGCCGCCGCCCGCACCAAACAACGGGTTCTCATACTGGCAACGCCATTCCAGAATTCCGTCTTGCAACACCAGCGAGGGAATGCGCGCCTGCCGCGCGGCGTCCAGACAGCTTGCAACATCGTAAAAATAATCGTTCACGCATAACACGAGGTCCGGGGCGCTGTTGACCAGGCTGGCCGGGTCCCACGTCTCATCAATGACAAACTCCGCCCGTCCACCGAATGCCGCTTCGATTGGGCGCACATGCGCGAATTGGTCGCGCAGCAAACACCAGACTTTCATATGCCGTCCTATGCGTTCCAGCTCGCCGGCAGATTCTTCCTCACCTCGATGTCCTTGAACACCGCGCTTTGACGCGCGCCCACTTTTCGCGCCCACTCCGCCATCCGATTGACGCCTTTTTCCAGGGAAACTCCGGCGTGAATTCCAAACAGCCGCCCGGCCTTCTCATGGCTGGCATAGGCGTGCTGCACTTCGTTGCGCGGCGGGAGATGCCGCACCCCGAGTTTCGTTCCGAACGCCGCCGCCACCACCCGCGAAAGTTCGTTCACGGTGTAGGGCTTGTCGGCCCCGATGTTCAACACCTGGTTGAACGCCTGCGGATTGTTCACGCTGCGCGCAATGTGCGGGGCCAGATCATCAATGTGGCTGAAGGCGCGCGTTTGCGTGCCATCGCCGAAAATGGTCATCGGTTCGCCGCGCAAAATCTGGTTCATGAAAATCCCGATTACGTTCCGGTATTTGTCGCCGATATTCTGGTTCTCGCCATAGACATTGTGCGGACGGAAAATGATGTAATTCAGCCCGAACATTTCGTGCGCGGCGGCGAGGTCCAATTCGACTGCGTATTTGCTGATGCCATAAGGGTCTTCCGGCTGCGGCGTCATCGTCTCGGTCATTGGCAACTGCCCGGCCCCATAAACCGCGATGGAGGAAGTGAACACAAAACACTTCACCTCGTGCTTCACGGCGGCGTTGATCAAGTTCACGCTGCCGATGAGGTTGTTGGTGTAATTGAAACGCCGGATAAAATGTGAAAGCCCCTCGGCCGCGTAAGCCGCCAGATGATACACATAATCGAAATGGCGCTGTTCAAACAAACGCGCGACGAGTTCATGATCCGTCACCGAGCCTTCCACAAACCCGACCCCTTCCGGCACCTGATCACAAAACCCGCCGCTCAAATCATCCAGCACCGTCACTTCGTGGCCCAAATCCCGGCAATAACTCGCCACATGCGACCCGATAAATCCTGCCCCTCCTGTTACCAAGGACTTCATAAGATTGTTTCCCTTGTTTGTTGATGAATGCTGAGACGTGCTGCGTGTTCCGTCCGCGGTGCCGACGCGGCTTTGTCTTTTCACGCAACACGCAGCACGAAATACGTTGCCTGCTTCCAACCCCGTGTTTACAGGTTCGTCACCGTCAAATCTCCGTCCACGATCCGTTGCGTTTTTTGAAAATGGAAAGCGAGCCCACCTCTTCCACCAATTCCAGTTCCTCCTTTTGCCCCGCGAGGATGTCCGAGCGCAGCCGCGCCAGCTCGCCCCATTGGGTCGAAAACTGCCGGCTGTTGGCCATGTCGTGGTGAATGATCAGTCCGCCTGGCCGCGTTTTCCTGCCCCACAGGTTATGATCGCGCTTGGCCCCTTCGTAGGAATGATCGCCGTCAATGAAAACAAAATCGTAATCCTCCCCGCGTTGAACCTGGTTGGCGTCGCCCACCAGCAATTCCACGCGCTCGCGCAGATTGGCCCGCTGCAGAATCGCCGCCAACGCCGCGTCATCCTGCGGTTCGATGTCAATCGAGACCAGCCGCCCTTCCGCGCCGATCGCGACTGCCAGCAGCAGCGTGCTTCCGCCATTGAACCGCCCGACCTCCACGCCCCGCGCCTGGGGCCGGCTGCGCACCGCCTTGAACAACGCCGCCGCCTCGTCGAAATCCTGCCGGATGATTCCCCGGCTCATTGGGCCTAACGCAAACAAGGGCGCCAGGTCTTCAAAATCTTCAATGCTCTTGCGCAGGCCAGCCTTTTGCCAGTTGAACAGATAGGCGCGGTTGAACTCGCGCGCCACCAATTCATAATGATTGCGCCGGAGCGCATCCAAAAAATTGTCCGGAGCCATTCCGACCAGGCGATCACAGACAAACCTGCCGGCTTTTCGCAAAGGGTTCATGGATAGATTGATTTCCGAGTATCAAGTTAGAATTCGAATGCGAAGAGATCTGTTCATATTTCACTTTCTTGCAGCGGGGCCTATGTAATGGAGAGCTTCGTCATTGAACGCTGGTTGCTTTCGGACGTGATCGCGCCGCCCTCAGCCACAATTTTTCATACCACAGCCGCAACGGGAAGCGCGCCCTCACCGACTTGTCCAGCATCACAAACCACACCAGCGCCACTCCGATGCAACTGGTGGGAATTGCGCCCGCTGCCGCGCCCAGATAGCCGCCGACCTCCAATGCAAAGCCCCGCGCCAATACTGCAACCGGCAACAAAAACAAAATCAGCAACAGCACCTTCGCCGCATCGTCCCACACAAACCGGACAAAAGGCCGGTGAAACATTCGCGCCGTGAGGAACGGCAGCATCCACACCGAAGTTGCGAGACTGGCGATCACCGTGCCCAGCATGACGCCGACCAGTCCGTATTTTTTTGCCAGCACAATCGAAAGCCCAAGGTTCACCGCGCCTTCGAGAACCCGCACCAAGCTTTGCGTGCGTACTTCGAGATTCGCGGAAAGGATCACCCGGTTCGGCATTATCCACAGGCCAGTGATCACCGCGAAGGCCATCGCCAGGTCCACCCATTTGCCCGCGTAGTTGACGCCGCCGACCCATTTGGTGATGAAGCAGGCATTGCCCGTCCACACACTCAATGCCGCCACCACCGCCAAACCCGCCGACAGC
>JAQGPB010000636.1 GCA_028293265.1 Pedosphaera sp.
GAGCCGTTGACGCATATCAGCGACCGCGAACTGGCACAATTGATCTGCGCGTTCCGGTTGTTCTTGCCCGACACCGGGCTGGTGCTTTCAACACGCGAACCGGCCAAATTGCGCGATGGCCTGATCCCGCTCGGAGTAACGCTCATCAGCGCCGGAAGCCACACGGAACCGGGCGGTTACACCGGCGCGGGCCGTGAAAAGATTCATCACACCGAGCGCGGGCGGATTGTGGAACTGGCCGCCGGCGCCAGCGAATGGGCCGCAACCGCCGACCGCGCCACCAACGCCACCGGCCAATTCGACATCGCCGACGAACGTTCGCCGGAGGAAATGGCCGGCCTGATCCGACGGCTCGGTTACGAACCGGTCTGGAAGGATTGGGATGCGGCTTTAACTGCATGAAACTCTCCAACATCAGCGGCATCATCCGGCGGCGGATTTTGGTGAATTACCGGGTCGTGCCCGAGGTGATTCAGCCGTTGTTGCCGCCGAAATTCCGGCCCAAGCTGCATGGGGATTTTGCGATTGCGGGCATTTGCCTCATCCGCCTCGAACAGGTGCGGCCCAAAGGCATCCCCGGCTTTTTGGGAACCAGCAGCGAGAACGCGGCCCATCGCATCGCCGTGGTTTGGAACGATGAACAGGGAAAACCGCAGGAGGGCGTCTTTGTTCCACGCCGGGATACCGACTCGCGGTTGAACCAGATGGCCGGTGGCCGGCTTTTCCCCGGCGAGCAACACGCCGCGAAGTTCAAGGTCACGGACGACGGCGACCGGATTGACCTGGAGATGAATTCACAGGACGAATCGGTGACCATTCAGGTCCGGGGAAGAAAGTCGGACAAATTGAATCCTGAATCGGGCTTCAAAAATGCCGCCGCAGCCTCGGCCTTTTTCGAGCCAGGCGCGCTCGGCTATTCGGCGACCCAAAAGGGAGACAAGCTGGAAGGCGTCCGGTTGCAGATCACGCAATGGAAGGTCGAGCCGTTGCAGGTGGAGCATCTCCATACGAGTTTTTTTGCAGACAAGGCTAAATTTCCATCCGGTTCGGTTTTTTTCGATTGCGCCCTCGTCATGCGCGACATCGAGCACGAATGGCGCAGCGAGGCCGACTTGTATCTCTGAACCAACCCCGCGCATGAGGCAAACCGTGGTCATCGCGAATGGCAAAGAAATCGAGGCGCAGCTCCCATGCAGCCTCGAAGAATTTTTGGTGCGGCAAAACCTGCTCCCGCGCAGCGTCGTGGTGGAACACAACGGCGAAGCCGTCGCACCATCTGAGTTTGCAAGTCGGGTGTTGGCCGTTGGAGACCGCTTGGAAATCGTCAAAATTGTCGCTGGGGGATGAGCGCATTTATGATTTACGATATACGATTTACGCGTGCTCCGTGTTGCATGTTGCGTGCTATGGTCCTCGACGCTCCTTCACGAAACACGCAATACGCAACACGCATCAAATGGCCCAGCCACGCGTCAATCGTAAATCGTAAATTCAACCAATGCCGAAAATCAAAAACCCAGCCCTGAAAGCGTTCACCGCCCAAACAGGCGATGAGCTGGTCCTGGCACAGGTGTTGATCCAGCGACGCGGCGCAGCTTACGAATTGCGTCACGTCGAGGACCGGTCGGCGACAACGGAGTCGCTGCGATTGGTGAAGCTCGCGGAAGCGCGCGCATTGGCGCAATTCACCGCCACAGGAGAATTTCGGCCGTTGAAATCCGCGCCCACCTTGCAGCGCGGTTGGCGGATGACTGCGGCGGATGACACCGAACTGGACGCCGTCCTGTCGCGGCTCTATCCGGGCGCGGTGGCCGACTGGCACGCGGCGCAAACCGCGTCTCCCCCGGTGACGCATTATCGCGAGTATGTAAACCGCCAATCGGGCATGTATCGCATCACCGCCATGCTGACCGACGCACAGGCGGCCCAGGTGGCGCGGACGGTTTGTGACGCAAAATCTTGCTTGAAGCGCAGGCTATGGACCGTGCCCGGTCTGGCACCGGACGCGGCGGCGGCAAAAAGCCTCATCCCATGCCTCGAACCGTGCGCCGTGCTGATGGAATCCGCGCGCAAAGCCATGCGGGCTGGACAGGAGGAAAAGCTGCCAATCAAGCTTGCGAGCGAAGGCAAAGCGGATTAGAAGTAAGCAACATCCTATCCTATTTATGAAACCATATTTCACCCTCCCTGGCTGCCGCGCGGTGCTGTTGAGCTGTCTGGGGTTGTCGGCCTGGCTGGGCCTGGCCGGATTGCCGGCGCGCGCCGATGATGCCACCGCCACCAACGCGGCGACCGCCGTCAGCGATGATGCCGAGAAGGCCTGGAAGGAGACCCGCAAGGGCACGCAGCCGCCCATGCCGCCGGCGGAGTGGCAGCAAACGGCTCCGAGCCAGGAGGACATCGCCAAGTTTTACAAGGACGCGCTGTTGAAGGGCGCGGACAGGGCCCGGGAGTTCTACACGCGGTTTCCCGCCCACCCCAAGGCGGACGAGGCGCGCAAGAAGGAATTCGCGTTGCTCAACATCGCCGCCCAACAGTATGGCGACACCTCCCAGGCCGACCGGCTGGCGGCGCTCGAGCAAAAGCAGATGGACGATCCCAAGTTGAGCGAGGATGAGCGCTTCAAACTGCGCATGAATACGGTGCAAAGGCTGCTGAACGGCCTCCCCGGAACGATGGACCAGGCCGAGAAGGGTGCGCGACAGTTGCAAAAGGATTTTCCGAAACGCGAGGAGGTTTACGAAGCGCTGCTCATGGTGTTGTCGGAAAGCGAAGGAGACAAGGCGCGCGACCTGGCCAAGGTGATCATTGACGGCCCGGCCCCGGCGCCCGCCAAGAACCAGGCGCAGGGAATTTTGAAACGGATGGAAGCGCTGGGCAAACCCGTCGAAATCAAATACACGGCGGTGGACGGCCGCGAGGTGAACATTTCCAACCTGAAGGGCAAGGTGGTGCTGGTGGATTTCTGGGCCACCTGGTGCGGGCCCTGTATGGCGGAATTGCCCAACGTGAAGGAAGCCTACGAAAAGCTCCACGACCAGGGTTTTGAAATTGTCGGCATCAGCTTTGACCAGGACAAGGCCGCGCTGCAAAAAACGCTCAAGCAAAAGGAAATGACCTGGCCGCAGTATTTTGACGGTGAGGGTTGGAAGAACAAGTTCGGGCAGGAATTCGGCATCAACAGCATTCCGACCATGTGGTTGGTGGACAAAAAAGGCAATCTGCGCGACGTCAATGCCCGGGGTGAATTGGAAGAGAAAGTGACGAAGCTGCTCGCGGAACAATGAGCGCCGTCCTTGAATTGGTTTGTCAACGACGCGGAGTTTCGGCTTAATCCAGTGCAATGATGGATTGGCTTCATGGCCAGCTTTGGCGGGATGGACATTTTCGCTGGTGGGAAATCGTGGGTTGGATGGGCACGGCGATCTTTTCCACCCGTTTTTTTGTCCAATGGTACGCGACCGAGAAAATGAAGCGCGTCGTGGTGCCGATGGTCTTCTGGTGGTTGAGCCTCGCCGGCTCGCTGATGCTGCTGTCCTATGCGATTTTTTCGCAGCACAGCCTGGTTTTCATCTGCTCCTACGCCGTGGCCTGGATTCCTTACCTCCGCAACATCATCATCCATCGCCGCCATTCCGAGGCGCATTTGAACTGCCCGGACTGCGGCGCGGTCTGTCCGCCCAAGTCCAATTTCTGCTTTGCCTGCGGCAGCCGCCTGCAAGACACGCAGCCCGCGTCCGCTAACCCGCAACACTGAAACCGGAAAGTTACTTCTTCACCGCGGCGGAGCTGCCGTTGGTGCGGATATTGATGAACTGCGAGTACTTCTGGATGACCGGCGCATAGTCAGGATGCGTCTTTGCGTAATCATTCAGCTTGGTCCACAAATCAATCACCTGGGCCGCCCCGCCGTTGCGAAAGCCGCTCACCATCTGCTGCGCCTCGCCCACCTGCGACCCCAGCGCGGAAGACTGACGGTACAAAAAAACATTCACACAAAAGCTGAACACAAACAGCAGCAGCAGCGTGCAGGAAAACATGGTCCTAAGCGATTGCACTTCCTCGCGCAAGCCTTCGTCGCCAGCGCCGCCCATGCCTTCGAATTTTGTTTCGGATTCGTTCATAAACTATTTGTTGCCCGGCTTGACGGGAGCGGCCGGCGTCATGGGCTTGCTTCCCATGTTGTACGGTTGCAACAACCGGTTGATGTCGGGATGCGTCTTGCTGTATTCCACCGTGTCCGTCAGGATTGCCTGGACGAGTCCGCGCGCGTTATTGGCCGCGACCACTTCCGATTGCAGCGCCTGCAGCTTGTGCACCGAGGAATTATATTTGTAAATCAGCCCGACGGTGGCCAGCGTGCTCAAAAACAGCAGCCCCAAAAGCATGCCGGTTAACTGGTTGTTTTTCATAAATATTCGCAGACTCTAACGGGTTCCCGCCGATTGTCCAACGTGTTTTTGACCGCTCTCACGGCCTTCCGTTTGCAAGATGATGCTGGATGAACACCTCCACATCCTCGGGCGTTCCCAAGCTGTGCATCGTTCCCCCGGGCAGATGATGTGTCCGGATATTTTTCCCGGCCAGGATCAATTCATTGTAAACCGGGCAGACAAAAAACTGCCCGCTCGTCGTCAGCCCCTTCAAGATCATCCGCTCCGCCGCCCCGATCAAATCCCGCCCGCGCCGGAAATAATACAGCCCCGCCGTCGCCTGCTTGCTGATCGGCCGCTTCTCCGCCACCGCCACCACGCGGCCTTGCCCGTCAGTCTTCGCGAACGACCAGCGCGGATGCGTCGCGGTAAAGGTGAGAATGCACCCGTCCACTCCCGGTTCACGGCAGGCCGCGTAAAACGGCTCCAAGCTCGTCCCAATAAACTGGTCCCCGTTCGCCACCAAAACTTCCTCGTCAAGATTCAGGTGGTCCACCGCCAGCAAAACCGAGCAAAGCGCCCCCGCCGTTTCATTCTCCAATGCCATCACCCGGCACCCCGGCGCCAGCAAACGCAGCATGTCGCCCAGGTAAAATTGCGACACCTGCTCCTTCCGGCAGATGAACGTGAACT
>JAQGPB010000650.1 GCA_028293265.1 Pedosphaera sp.
CAGCCTCGCACCGGAGCGCCCGCCACCGTGCAGACGACGAACGCAACCGGCGCGCAATCGGCGGCGGACAAATCGTTTTTATTTCGCACGGTGCGCGTGGATGACCCCGGGCTGGAAAAAGAACTGGAGGCGGCGAAGGTGAAGTTCAGCGGCACGCGGCCGGGGTTCTTTTCCGAATTTCTTTTTGCATGGATCATCCCGTTGGGTTTGATGTTCATGGCCTGGACTTATATCAGCCGGCGGATGGGCGGCGGCGCGGGACAGTCCATTCTCAGCTTCGGCAAAAGCCGTGCGCGGCTGGTCGCGGAAAAGGAAACGGGCGTGACGTTCAACGACGTGGCAGGCTGTGATGAAGCGAAATATGAGCTGCAGGAAGTGGTGGATTTTTTGAAAAACCCGGATCGCTACAAAAGCCTGGGGGCGAAAATCCCCAAAGGGGTTTTGCTGGTGGGTCCGCCGGGGACGGGCAAAACGCTGCTGGCGAAAGCGGTCGCGGGCGAGGCGCAGGTGCCATTCTTTTCGATCAGCGGAAGTGATTTCGTGGAGATGTTCGTGGGAGTGGGAGCGGCGCGGGTGCGGGATTTGTTCGTGCAAGCGAAGGCTCAGTCGCCTTGCATTGTGTTCATTGATGAATTGGACGCGATTGGACGCGAGCGCGGGGTGCATGTCGGGCCGGTGAATGACGAACGGGAACAGACGCTCAACCAACTGCTGGTGGAGATGGATGGGTTCGCGCCAAATTTGGGAGTGATACTTCTGGCGGCGACAAACCGGCCGGAGGTGCTGGACCGGGCATTGCTGCGGCCGGGACGTTTTGACCGGCAGGTGATTGTGGATGCGCCGGACATTGACGGTCGTGAGGCAATCTTGCGTGTGCATACGCGTTTGGTGCCGTTGGGTGACGACGTGGATTTGCGGAAGATTGCGCGGTCCACGCCGGGATTTTCGGGTGCGGATCTGGCCAATGCCGTGAACGAGGCGGCGTTGCTGGCGGCGCGGCGTCATGCGGCGCAAATCAACCAACGGGACATGGAGGAGGCGGTCGAGAAAGTGGTCGCAGGGCCGGAACGGAAGAGCCGGCGATTGACGGAGCAGACGAAGCGGCGCGTGGCGTATCACGAGGTTGGCCATGCGCTGGTGGCGGCTTACAGCAAACACGCTGATCCAGTACACAAGATCAGCATCATTCCGCGCGGGCGCGCGGCACTGGGTTACACGATGCAGTTGCCAGCGGAGGAGCAATTTTTGGTGACGCGGTCGGAATTGTTGGATCGGATTCGCAGCGCGCTCGGTGGCCGGGCGGCGGAAGAGGTGGTGTATGGCGAGGTGACGACTGGCGCGGAAAATGACCTGGAGCGGGTGACCGCATTGGCGCGGCAGATGGTCTGCCTTTTCGGCATGAGCGAGCGGCTCGGCCTGGCGCGCTCAGCGCAGCGGCAGGGAGCGTTTCATCTGGGCGCGGACGGGGTGTTCCAGCGCGATTGCAGCGAACGAACGGCGCAGGAAATTGACGAGGAGGTAAGACGACTGCTGGATCGCGCGTATGTGGAAGCGAAGGAGATTTTGTCGGGGCACCGTGACAAACTCGAGCTGGTCACGGAAGAGTTGCTGAAGCGGGAAACCCTCGACGGACAGACCTTCAAGGAATTGATCGGCCTGCCGGCGGCAGCCGCGGAAGAAAAAACTTTGCCGGCCCTGCCGGAGATTGCAGCCGCTCGATGATTTTGCCATATTGTTTTGACTGGCAGAGGGAGGCAACTCCTGTCGTAATTCCACGAATCGTTTATGGCTGTGCAATTTAAAGATTACTATGAGGTCCTGGGGGTGCCGCGCGCCGCGAGCGCGGATGACATCAAAAAGTCCTTTCGCAAGCTCGCCCGGCAATATCATCCCGACGTGGCAAAGACCAAAAAGGGCGCCGAGGAAAAGTTCAAGGAGGTCAACGAGGCTTACGAGGTATTGAGCGACCCGGAGAAGCGCAAAAAATACGACGAGCTCGGGCCGAACTGGAAGCAAGGTGCTGATTTTCGTCCGCCGCCCGGGTGGCAGCAGGAATTCCGGCAAGGGCGTGCGCGTCCGCGAGGTCCGGCGGGACCGGACACGGGCGCGGATTTTGAATTTGGCGGCACCACCGGCTTCAGCGATTTCTTCGAGCAGGTATTTGGTTCGCGCGCACGGGGCGGTTCGCCATTTTCGCGGGGGCGCGGGTTTTCAGAGGAAGAATTGGCGGAACGGGGCCGCGATGTGGAGGGGGACATCATGGTCACGCTCGACGAGGCGATGCGCGGTTCGGTGCGGTCGGTGTCGCTGCGGCGGACGGTGCCGTGCGAGAATTGCGGCGGCACTGGAGAGAAGAACGGGCGAGTTTGCCCGGTGTGCGGCGGGACCGGGCAGGTGACGAAGACTGAGACCTACCAGGTAAAAATTCCGCCGGGAGTGACGGAAGGGCAACGATTGCGCGTGCCGGGACGGGGTGAGTCCGGAGCGCATGGGGGCGGAGCAGGGGATCTTTACCTGCGCGTTCATCTGGCGAAGCATCCCGATTTTGAAGTCGAAGGCCACAATTTGATTTACGAGGCGGATCTGGCCCCGTGGGAAGCGGTGCTGGGAACGAATCTTGCCGTTCCCACGCTGGACGGGAAGGTGAACATCAAGATTCCGCCGGGCACGCAAAACGGACAGAAGTTGCGCGTGCGCGGGCGCGGCTTGCCGCAGCGCTCCGGGCCGCCCGGCGATTTGATCGTGGTTGCACGGGTTGAAGTGCCGGAAAAAATTACGGAGGAAGAGCGGAAGTTGTGGACGCAATTGGCGGCCATGTCACTCTTCAATCCCCGGGAAAATAAATAGTCCTTCGCGGAAATTGCAGGCATGGCTGAACTTCTTTATTTAAATTTGCTTCCGGCTGATTGGGAAGAATGGTTTTCGCGGGCAACAGTCAAGGCCGGTCACGCCTGTCAGCAGACCGGAAAAGTCTTGAGTTGCGATGTTAATCCGGCCGAATCCGAAATTATTGCTTCGATAAAGGGTTTCGGGCAGGAGCATTACACAGTCAAGGTGAAGTGGGGTGCGGATGAGGTCGGTGAAGAATTCATCGAGGGGGAATGTTCCTGCCCCAAGGCTTTCAATTGCGTCCATGTGGTGGCGGCGATTGTCGAGGCGCTGGGTCTTACGGGAACTCCCGGTGTTGAACCTCCCAAACCGAAGCTTGCTCAACAGGTGCAAACATGGCTGCAACAGTTGCAGCAAGCCACGGCTCCGCCACCGCCTGAACCCGAGGGCGAACCGGCGGATGAGCCGGAGCGGCTGGCTTACATTCTGGGTCTGGAGAGAGCCGGTTACAATTACAACTACGCCGTTCAAAAACAGCCGGAACAACTCACCGTCAAGCTGCAGGTCGTTCGCAAGCTTGTAAATGGCGGCTATGGCGCCGGGCGGAACGTTTATTCTGAATATGTGTTGAACAACTTGCAGCGCCCGCCGTGCGTGCGCAACGTGGATGTCTCCATCGTGCGCCGGTTGAAGATGAGCCAGTCTTCGGCATTGTATTACGGCACCAATGTTTTGGCCGGCGAGGATGGTGCCGCCTTGTTGGAGGAAATACTTCGCACTGGTCGTTGTTATTGGCGGGGTACGGGCAAGAAACATCCCGCGCTTTCGCTGGGCGCGCCGCGCTTGGCGAAGCTCGAATGGAAAGCCGACACCCAAGGGATGCAATCGCCGGGGTTGGACGTGACGCCGACGCCCACCGCCTTCCTGCCGCTGGTTCCTCCGTGGTATCTTGACGAGCAGACCGGCACCTGCGGCGTGCTGGACACGGGGTTGCCTCCGACCGTCGCAGCGGCGTGGTTCAATGCCCCGACACTGACCCCGGACCAGGCGGAATTGCTCGGCGAAGAACTCGTGCGGCGTTATCCGGATTTGCACGTTCCGACGCCGCAACGAATCGAGGTCGAAACCGTCAACGATCTCAAACCGGTGCCATGTCTGCGGCTTTATTCCCAACCGGTGTCGCAGCAGAATTATGGCTACTATTATGGGCGCTCTCGCGGCCTCGAAACGATGGACCTCAACCTCGCGCGGGTTGAATTTGATTACGAGGGCACGCGCATCATGCCGGGTGAACCGGGGACGTTGATCGAAAGTTTCCACGACGGCAAACTGCGCCGCATCCAGCGGAACAAAAAATTCGAGCTGCTGCAATTTTCGCTGTTGACCGGCCTGGGTTTCCGCCCGGCGCGTGAGGAATTTTTCAATTATCGCCTGGGCAAACAGGCGGACGCGCTGGTGCTCTCGGACGCGAATGCCTGGTTCGCTTTTTGCCAGAATACGCTGCCAGAATTGCGCGCGGATGGCTGGCGCGTGGAAGTTGACGAGAGTTTTCGCTTCCGCCTGGCTGAGCCGGAAAATTGGTACGCGGACGCCACCGAAAGCAGCGGCATTGACTGGTTTGGGGTTGAAATCGGCGTGCAACTCGACGGACAGAAGCTGAACTTGCTGCCGATTTTGCTGGACCAGATCCAGCGGAATCCCAAGCTGCTTTCGGAAGAAGGCCTGGCGGCGCACAAAAATGATGCGGTCCTGCCGATTCAACTGCCAGACGGACGCGTGCTCCCGTTTCCCGTGCGGCGTTTGAAGGAAATGCTCGGGGTGCTGCTGGAGTTGTTTGACCCGAAGTCGCTGGACCGCGGCGGACGTTTGCGGATGTCGAAATTGCGCGCGGCGGAGTTGTCGAAAATTGCGGGCGGCAGCGCGGAGTGGCGCTGGATGGGCGGAAAGGAATTGAGCGATTTGAGCCGCAAACTGCATGATTTTTCCGGGATCAAACCTGTCGTGGTTTCGCCAAATTTGCGCGCCGTTTTGCGTGGTTATCAGCAGGAGGGATTGAACTGGCTCCAGTTTCTCCGCGAGTACAGCCTCGCCGGCATTCTCGCGGACGACATGGGTTTGGGCAAGACGGTGCAGGCGCTCGCGCATCTGCTGCATGAGCGCGAGAGCGGGCGCATGGATCATCCCAGCCTCGTCGTCGCCCCGACCAGCTTGATGACCAACTGGCGGCAGGAGGCGGAGCGCTTCGCGCCGGGGGTGAAGGTGCTGGTGCTGCATGGGCTGGACCGCAAACAACATTTTGACAAGCTCAAGGAATACGACTTGATTATCACTTCGTATCCGCTGTTGCCGCGCGATCAGGCCATTTTGTTTGAGCAGGAGTTTCATTACGTCATTCTCGACGAGGCGCAGTTCATCAAGAACCCGAAGACGCAATACGCGCA
>JAQGPB010000023.1 GCA_028293265.1 Pedosphaera sp.
ATTAAAGGATGCTCAAGCTCAAGTACTTCGTCCAACAACTACATTTAGGTTGACGCGCGCAGCAGTTGGGGTCTTCAGACCGCAGTGTCAGACATAAAGGGGAAGGTGTGCGGGATGGGGAACGTTACGGCCCGCTTGGTGAATTCCTGAATCGCGGTTACAGCCGCTGCTATTACCGCTATTGCTTGTGCCGGCTGATCAGATACTCCCTGAACTTGCCATAATCCGCGCCCATGCGGTCGAAATCTTCCGGGAGGGCGATGGCGGCGGTCATGGCGGGTGGGACGTCGGGGGCGAAGCCGATGGTTTTTTCAATTTCTTCGGGGAACTTCGCGGGGTTCGCGGTTTCGAGGATCACGGCGGGGAGGCCGTTGAGTGATTCGGTTTCCAGCCAGTCTTCGAAACCGCGCCAGGCCACCGCGCCGTGGGCTTCGAGGAGGAGTTCGTATTTGTTCCAGACTTCCTGAATGGTTTCGCGGGTGCGCTGGTCGGAGATGGAACTGGAAAAGAGATCGCGGCGCATCGCGGCGAGGTCGGGCTGCTGATGAATCGTGCCGGTTTCGTCCATGCGCCCGCCGTAAATGGCGACGAGCCGCGCGAGATTGCTCGGATGGCCGACGTTCATCGCGTTGGAGACGGAATTGCGCGAGGGTGAAATTTTTTGATAGACGCCGTGGGCGAGAAATTTTGGGAAGGCGTCATTGTCATTGACCGAGGCGATGATTTTTTTCACTGGCAGACCCATCTGCCGCGCAACGACCGCGCCCATCATGTCGCCGAAATTGCCGCTCGGCACGGAGAAGACAATTGGTTCGCCTGGCTCCGCCAACCGCGAGGCGGCGTAAAAGTAATAAACGCTCTGCGGCAGGAGCCGTCCGATGTTGATGGAATTCGCGGAGGAGAGCGGAATGTGTTTCAGCGCGGGATCGGCGAAGGCTTGTTTGACCATTGCCTGGCAGTCGTCGAACTTGCCGTCAACCGCCACGGTGCGGATGTTGTCGCCCAGCGTCGTCATCAGCTTGCGCTGGCTCAGGCTGACTTCATCCATCGGGAACAGCACGATGACGCGGATGCCGGGAACATTGTGGAACGCGTGCGCGACGGCTGCGCCGGTGTCGCCGCTGGTGGCGGTGAGAATGGTGAGCTGCCGGCCATCCTCGTGCAAAAATCTTCCCATCAGCCGCGCCATCATGCGGGCGGCAAAATCCTTGAACGACGCGGTCGGGCCTTGGTCGAGCCGCATCACGCAAACGCGGTCATAAACATTTTCGAGGGGGATGTCGAAATTGTAGGCGTCGCGGCAGATCGCGGCGACCACGTCGGCGGGAATGATGCCGTCGGTGTATTTGGACAAAACGCGGAAGGCGATTTCGTGATATTCAAGCTCGGCAAACGCGGCGATTTCCTCCGGCGCGAGCGTGGGAAATTTTTCCGGCAGATAGAGCCCGCCATCTGGCGCGAGCCCGCGCAAGAATGCCTCGCGCAAATTTACGGCGGGCGAGGCTCCGTTGGTGCTGCGAAACAGAAGGGCGTCCATGGGTCAAAATTGCGGATTGCGGATTGCGGATTGCGGATTCATTGTGTGAGCGCTCACTTTGCGTAGTCGTGATAAATTTCTGGCCTTTTTTACGCCAACTCTTCTGGTGCGCTTTTCGATTTTTCGCTCGACGATGTTCCTTAGTTTGCTAACGGGCCATTTTCGGAGTGTTTTCTTATTGATAAGTCCAAAATCTGTTTCTGGGTCCTGAATTGCGAGTCGTGCCGTAGCATCCATGGCGTGACGAAATGCACGAGTCGCTTTTACCCGTTTACGCGGCCAAGCACGACGAAATCCCTTGTCATGTTTCCCTTTGGCATAGTGATCGCGAGCGTAACTCAGCCGCTTCTTGTCTTGGGGTGAGTGGACGGAACTCATCACTCAAAATTCTCCACGCGGAGCATCACCGGCGGGCCTTTCACGGCCGGCAATCGTCCGATTTGCTTCAAGGCTTTGCTCATGCTGGCGTTGGTCGCATCGTGGATCATCAAGATCAACGGCACGCTTTTGCCTTCGTGTCCCTCGGGCTGGATCACGGAGGAAATGCCGATGTTCGCCGCGGCCAAAAGGGCGGTGATCTTGGCGAGCGTGCCCGGCTTGTCAATCACGTTCAACCGCACGTAATAACGGCAGACCGCTTCGCCGATTGGCAGCACCGCGCCGTCGCGTTCGTGCGGCACAAACGGGCAGACGCGGCTTTTGATGCCGCATTTCATGTCCAACGCCGCATCGGCGAGATCGCTCAACACCGCGCTCGCCGTGGCGTCCTGGCCCGCGCCGCGCCCGTAATATAATGTGTCTCCCACGATGTCGCCGCGCACGAGGATGGCATTAAACACGTCGTTTACGTTGCCCAATACGTGCGCGTTCGGCACCAGCGTCGGATAAACCGAGACTTGCACCGCCGCGGGTTTGCCCCGTTTGCTGTCGCGACGTTCCAATTTTTTTACGATGCCCAAGAGCTTGATGGTGTAGCCCAATTGCTCGGCGAATTTGATGTCCAACTGCGTGATCGCACGGATGCCTTCGACATGGATGTCCGCCGGCTTGACCCAAAACCCGTGCGCCAGCGAGGCCAGAATTCCAATCTTGTGCGCGGCATCGTGGCCGTCAACGTCCAGCGAAGGCTCCGACTCAGCGTAACCGAGCCGTTGCGCGTCGGCCAAAACTTCCGTGAAATCCGCGCCCTCCAGTTTCATGCGGCTGAGGATGAAATTGCAGGTGCCGTTGACGATGCCGTAAAGCCGCGTGATGCGATTTCCGATCAGGCCTTCGCGCAGGACCTTGATGATGGGGATGCCGCCCGCCACGCTCGCTTCGTAATAGAGATTCACGCCGAACCGTTGCGCCGCCGCGAACAATTCCTCGCCATGCGCCGAAAGCAGCGCCTTGTTGGCCGTGACCACGGACTTGCCTTGCTTGAAAGCATGCAACACCGCCGTGCGCGCCGTGGTCGTGCCGCCGATGAGTTCAGCGACGAGATTCACCTCCGGATCATCCACGACGCTTTGCCAATCCGTCGTCAGGAGGGCGCGGGGAATTTTCACTGCGCGGTCGCGGTTCAAGTCCCGCACCGCGACTTTGGCCACGCGCAATTGCACGCCCAGCCGGGACGCCATCAATGCGCCATTGCGTTCAATGGCCTGATAAACGCCGCCGCCCACGGTGCCGCCGCCAATAATTCCCAGGTTAACCTGCTGCATAAAGACTTCTAGCATGTAGGGAAATCTCGCTCGCGACAATTTCTTTTTCGTCCCGTAAACAGGATGGAATGTCCAATTTCGAAGAAACTGCCGCCAACGCGAACGCCTGTCGCAATCAGAAATTTTTATTCCTCCGTTTCCGCCGAACGATAATGCACCACCTCGACCTTTTCCAGCGTCACCAAGCCGCCGCCCATCATGCCGTCGAGCATGGGCAGAAACGCGCGGATTTTTTCCTCGCTGTCCATGATTTCGATCACCATCGGCAGATCCAGCGAGAGGCGCAAAATTTTCGCGGTGTGCAAACGGCTTGATTTGCCGAAGCCCAGCGGCCCGCGCAAGACCGTCGCACCCGCAAGGTGTGCCTCGCGCGCCTTCAACACGATTGCTTCGTAGAGCGGTTTGTGATCGTGGCGGTCGCTTTCGCCAATGAAAATTCTCAATACAACCGCTTCACGGGGGATTTGCATTTCAACAGCCTTTCATTTGAAAACCGCGCCGAGCAGATAGCCGAGCCAGACGGCGACCATGCACAAAATTACTGACAAAATAACATTTCCGCCTGCGTAAAGCCATTCGCCGTCGCGCAACAGGTTCAACGTTTGCAGGCTGAATGACGAAAATGTGGTGTAGCCGCCGCAAATGCCGGTCATCAAAAATACCCGCGTATTGGGTGAAGCCAGGGAACGTCCGCCCGGATCGGTCAGGCTGGATATGAATCCGATCAGGAAGGAGCCGGTAATGTTGATGAGAATGGTTCCCCAAGGGAACGTCTCGCCAAGCCGCGCGCCGACCACGCCGCCGATCCAAAACCGGGCCACACTGCCAAGC
>JAQGPB010000024.1 GCA_028293265.1 Pedosphaera sp.
GATCCGGCGGACATCAAAAAGGAACGCCGGGTCATCAAGGAGGAACTGGCGATGTATCTGGACCAGCCGCAACATCGCGTCCAGGAACTCTTGAACGAAATCCTCTGGCCGCGCCAGCCGCTGGGCCGCCCGCTCACCGGCTCGGAAAAAACCCTCGATGCGTTGACCCGCTCGCATCTGGTGGATTATCAGCGCACGAATTACGTGGCCAATCGCACCATCTTCGCCGCCGCCGGCCGCTTGAAACACAAGCAGGTCGTCAAGGCCGTTTCGCGGATTGCCGCGCGTTTTCCCGAGGGCCGGCCGCCGCAATTTGTCCCGGCCATC
Source organism: Pedosphaera sp. (assembly GCA_028293265.1). The sequence continues at coordinate 328 of JAQGPB010000024.1, forward strand.
TGTGAGCAGACCCAGCCCGTCGTCCGCCTGTTCAGCAAGCAGACCGAGCAGACACAGCTCGCGCTCGGCATCCGTACCTGTTCGCGCCACGATCAGCGCCGTTTCGCCCTGCGCCTCCTCAACACCGTCCTCGGCGAGAACATGAGCTCGCGGCTTTTCCAGGTGGTGCGCGAGGACCGCGGCCTGGCTTATTCCATCTACAGTTCGCTCAGTTATTTTGACGACGTCGGCACGCTCACCGTTTCCGCCGGACTGGACCTTCGCAACTTGCCCAAGACCCTCAAGCTCATCATGAGCGAGTTGCGCCAGTTGAGCCGGAATCTGGTCACGGCCGCCGAATTGCGCCGCGCGCGAGACTACATCATCGGCCAGATTGATCTCAGCCTCGAAAGCACGGACAGCCAGATGATGTGGCTGGGTGAACAGCTCATCGGCTACGAAAAAATTCTCGGCCCCGAGGAAATCAAGCAGCGCATCAGCGAAGTCAAGGCCTCCGAAATCCGCGCCGTCGCCCGCGACTTCTTCCGGCCCGAACGATTGAACCTGGCGCTGGTGAGCCCGTTGAAGAACGACAAGGGATTGCAAAAAATCCTGACGTGTTGACTTAAGGGGTTTGCCGCCTATGTTGAACCGCTGCGAAATCGTTCGCCGAATCCGGTGAAGAACCATTTCGTGTTTGACTAAGTAAAGAGGCCATGCGCCCGCTCATCCAGGAAATTTCCACATCGCACACGCCGGAATCGCTCGTCGAGCGCTTGCATGGCGAACCGGGCGTCGTGCTCCTGCGCAGCGCGCTTTTTGATTCTTCCACCGCGCGTTACTCCTTCGTCACCGCGCAGCCGTTTCTCACGTTTCGTTCCTTCGGTTCGCGCTGCGAACTCACGCAGCACGCAGCACGCAGCACGCAATACCAATTCGGCAACCCCTGGCAAATCCTCGACAGCCTGATGGCCCGCTACGAACTGCTCGACGAAGTGGACCTGCCATTCCCGCTCGGCGGTTGCTTTGGTTACTGGGGCTATGAACTCAAGAATTTTGTCGAGCCGCGCCTCCCGCGCCGTGCCGTCATCGACCTCGAACTGCCCGATTGCCACGTCGGCTTTTACGACAGCCTCGTGGCGTTCGACCATCGCCTCGGCAAAACCTGGCTCATTTCCACCGGCCTGAGCGCCGACGGTTCCCGCTCCGAACTCCGCGCCCAACAGCAGCGGGATTTATGGGCAAAGCACTTGGAAGAAACGACACCAACCTCACAACCCTCAACCCTCAACCCTCAACCCTCAACCCGCTCCGCCCCCATCACCTCCACCCTTTCCCGCGACGCCTTCATCTCCCGCGTCGAACAGGCCCAGCGCTACATCCGCGCTGGCGATATTTACCAGGTCAACCTCGCGCACCGGCTCGCCGCGCCTTCTATTTTTTCAGGTTGGGAATTTTTTCAACAACTCGCCGCAGTTTCTCCCGCCCCGTTCTCCGCTTATCTCGATTGCGGCGAGTTCCAGATCGCCTCCTCCTCGCCCGAACTTTTCCTGCGCCTCAGCGGACCGCATATTCTGACCCGCCCCATCAAGGGCACCCGCCCGCGCTCGGCCGATCCAGATCGCGACGCCCAGTTGACCTACGAACTCCAGACCAGCCCCAAGGAAATGGCCGAACTGGTCATGATCACCGATCTCCTGCGCAATGACCTCGGCCGCGTCTGCGAATATGGCTCCGTGCAAGTGCCGGAACTCGTCCGCCTCGAACGTTATCCGCAGGTGCAGCATCTCGTTTCCACGGTCGAGGGCCGGCTGCGTCCCGGCCTGCCGCACTTCGCTGCGTTCGCCGCCTGCTTCCCCGGCGGCAGCATCACCGGCGCGCCAAAAATCCGCGCGATGGAAATTATTGACGAACTGGAACCGGTCACGCGCGGCCCGTATACCGGCGCGCTCGGCTACCTGGGTTTCAATCGCGAAAGCCAGCTCGCCATTGCCATCCGCACCGCCGTCTGCCGCGAGAATAGCGTTTGGTTTCACGCTGGCGCAGGCATCGTGGCCGATTCCATTCCCGCCGCCGAATACGACGAAACGATTGCCAAAGCAGCGGGTTTCATGACAGTGTTGAGAATGACGGAAAGAAGCGCCATTAAATTCCAAGCACCAACATCCAAGCTCCAGTGAAGCACCAAGCTCGCAAACTCCAATTGAAGGTTGGTGTTTGGAGGTTCTCTGGATGTTGGAGCTTGGTGCTTGGTGCTTTCACGCATCCGAGTGGGTAAACCATCAACGAAGCATGACCTTTCTGCCCATCGTGGAACGGGAGTTGAGCGTGGCGGCGCGTCTGTCGGCCACGTACCGCAACCGCATGTACACGCCGCTGGCCATTGCAGGAATGGGAATCACCAAGGTGTTGTTGACCTCGCCAATCACCTCGCCGGGAATGGCTGGCGCCTCCATGTTTCACACGCTTTCGTCCCTGACACTGGTGTTCTGCGTTTTGGAGGGGGTGCGCAAAACTGCCGATTGCATAAGCCAGGAAAAGCGCGAGGGAACCTTGGGCCTGCTGTTTCTCACCGACCTGAAAGGCTACGACGTCATCCTGGGAAAACTTGCCGCAGCCTGGCTCGCTTCATTTTACGGCTTGCTGGCGATGCTGCCAATCCTCGGCTGGTCGCTCCTGCTGGGCGGCGTGACTCCATGGGAAGTTTTTCGTGTCGGCCTCGCCGCGATCAGCATCCTGCTCTTTTCGCTGACGGCTGGAATCTGGATTTCCGTGCGCAGCTTTTCGGCCAGTCGCGCCATGATGGGAACTTTTCTCATGGTGCTGCTGTGTCTGGCCGGGCCGCTGCTCTTGAAATGGAATGTGCTGGCGCCGTTCAGTCCGGCCTGCGCTTTCGTGAACGGGACCGACGCGATGTACCGGCTGCATTGGCTGGCCTTTTGGGTTTCCTTGCTGCTTGCCCCGCTTTTCTGCTGGTGGCTGCTGGCCGGTGCGTCTGCCCGGATCACCAAATTCCGCGAAGACGAAATCGCAGAGCAATCTGCCAAACCCACCCCGCTCGACGAAGCCCGCATTGCCGCCGACATCGGCAGTCGCGCCAAACTGCGGACCAAGTTGCTCACTGTCAACCCCATCTTCTGGCTCGCCCACCGTGGTGCGACTCCCTCGCTCATGGTTTGGACCCTCGTCTTTGTCGCCGGCGCAGGACTTGCAGCGTGGTCCTGCTGGAGCGACAATTTGCTCACCACCTCGCGCCTGCGCGGCAAGGATTGGATCATCATCGCCTTTGCGGCGCTCATGAATATATTGCTGAAAGTGCTGCTCGCTTCGCAGGCCTGCCGTTGTCTGGCCGAAGCCCGTCGCAACGCCAGCCTGGAAATTCTCCTGTGCGCTCCTTTGAAGGCCGAAGATATTCTTCAAGGCCAGATCCTTGCCTTGAGGCGAACCTTTTTCCGGCCTGCGATGGTTTTGCTGGCCTTTGAAATGATGGGACTGCTTTGGTGGTTCCATGACAAACTCGGCTTTTCCTCCGCGGCTGGATCAATGCGGCAAACGGATGTTCTCGACAGCCTCATCTTCGCCGAAGCTGCGTTCATTATATATTTTCTGGTTGATCTGCAAGCCGTGGCCTGGGCGGGAATGTGGTTCGGTTTGTGTTCCCGCAATGAAAGCCGCGCCACCTTCAAAACCGTCTTCTTTGTGATTTTGCTGCCGTACCTCCTGCTGATTCTTTACTGTCTCGGCGGCGCCGCATTCGTTGCGTGGCCGGTCGTCAGCCTCGTCTGGTCCCGGCTGAAATTGCAGGAACATTTCCGGTCGCTCGCCGGACAGCGGATGACTTCCAGCGGCGAAGTCTCCGGCTGGATGCCATTTGAAGTGCCCGACCTCTCCGGTGATGAACCGGTGATCACATGACGTTTCTGCCGATAGTGGACCGGGAATTGCGCGTGGCGGCGCGGCTGACCGCCACGTATCGCAATCGCAGCATCATCGCCGGCGTCGTCACGTTCGTCGCGATGGTCATGTTTGCCTTGGGCGCTTTTTCCACCTCACCGTCCCACGTGGGCAGTTCCATGTTCTGGACTCTCGCTTATATGGCCCTCGCTTTTTGCCTGCTGGAAGGCGTGAGGAAAACCGCCGACTGCCTGTGCGAGGAAAAACGGGAAGGAACCCTCGGCCTGCTCTTTCTCACGGACCTGAAGGGCTACGACATCGTCCTTGGCAAACTGGCGGCCAAATCGTTGAGTTCAATTTACGGCCTGCTCTCCGTGCTGCCGGTGCTGGCGTTGTCCCTGCTCCTCGGCGGAATCACTGCGGGCGAATATTGGCGCATCGTCCTCGCCCTTGCCAACATTCTGTTCTTCTCACTTTGCGCGGGCATGTGGGTTTCCTGCTGGAGCCGCGATGAACGCCAGGCAATGACCGCCTCGTTCATGCTGGTTGCATTATGGGTCGCCGTTCCGCTTCTCATTGGCTGGCATTCGCTCTATCCGCTCAGCCCCGTTTATGCGTTTGAAGCCGGGGCCGCGAGAGCCTACTTGTTTGCGCCGGGCGATTATTGGCAGTCCTTGGGCATTGCTCAGGGACTGAGTTGGGCCATGCTGCTCTGGGCCTCGCTCGCGGTGCCGCATTGCTGGCGTGAGGAAAAATTTAATGCCCTGAGTGCCCAATGGTGGCGGCGCTCGCCGAAAATGCGACCGCACGATGCTTTGCGTCGCGCCCGGCGCCGCGCGCAAATGCTGGACATCAATCCCGCCTACTGGCTGGCGGGGCGCAATCCCAGCCAGCGCATCATGCTGGCCGTGGCCATC
>JAQGPB010000080.1 GCA_028293265.1 Pedosphaera sp.
ACAGGTAACATTGGAATTCAAAGGGGATCGTCCAAAGGGAGCTGTTGGCGTAGTTGGGGAGCGGGTTGTTGACAAAAATCTCGCTGCCAGAAATCGAGTACGATGAGAGCGAAAGGCAATCCAGGACGACCCTTTTCCACCCCCCGTTTGGAATCACATGCCGCATCACGCCGGCCGGGTTGGCGGCGGCCGCGGCGACCAGCGAGAACATCAATGCGGCGATGAACCCCGGATAAATGCGCAGTATTCTTCGGCGCAGGTACTCGTTCATGGTCTTGGACCGGAGCCAGCTTTGCGTAATCAGCAGGCCGCTGATGAAGAAAAACAAATTTACCGCCATTTCACCACAGGCAATGTTAAACCGCCCGGTGCGTTCCACTCCAAGGGACACTGGGAAACTGTGGGCAAAGACAACCAGCAACGACAAGAACAGCCGCACCGCATTGAGGTTGTTTCGATTGTCCACCCGACTAGCAAGGGTATTTTTGGTCATGGCCGCCGAGTTCTAAGGTTTCACCAGGTCCAACCGAGTTTTACTTTCCCGGTCATCGTTTGCGAGTGTTTATTTTGCAAATAAATTTTGAAGGCCAACCTGCAATAAGGCCGGCGCGGCGGTTGGCAAACCGGAACGGAGATAGAAACAAAAATCCGGAACCCCATCGTTTCACGAGATCTGACGAAGCTCTTACCGAAGAACAGCCTGTCTGTCCCGCTGATATGCTAAAACAACCGACGGTTTGAATTATAGCCATGGCGAAGAGCATCCATATGTACCCTGACTGGCATTCCGCTTAGTTCACGCTAATTCACCCTGATTCCGCCAAATTGGCCCTCCTCGCACCGGCCTGTGTTTGGAGAGAATAAAATCGAATTTGCGCCAGACGCGGTCCTTAATGGAAAAATGGATTGCCGTCAGTCCGGCCTGAAGCCAATAATGCCGCGTTGGCCGAATTCAAAACAAACAAAGTCATCGTTACCGGCGCATTGGGCTGGCTGGGCATTAGCTTGGTGCAATCCTTGGTGAAGGGTTTGTCCGAGCACGAGGCATTACGGGAACCGCGCGCTGACTTGCGTATCCGCTGCCTGATTCTGCCCGGCCAGGATGCTGGGCCGTTGCGCAGAATATCGGATCGCGTCGAGGTCTTTGCCGGAGACATCCGCAATCCGGCGGATTGCGCGCGGCTCTGCCAAGATTTCGCGGGCGGCATCTTGTTCCACACCGCTGGCATCATTCACCCGGCGAAGGTAGCCGAGTTTTATCAGATCAACGTGGCCGGCACAAAGAATCTGCTCGATGCCGCCATCGCCGCCGGGATGAAGCACGCCGTCGTGGTTTCTTCCAATTCGCCGTGTGGTTGCAATCCGCATCCCGACCATCTCTTCGACGAGCTCTCGCCCTATCATCCGTATATGAATTACGGGCGCTCGAAGATGCAGATGGAACTCGCCATTAAGGAACGCCAGCAGCAGGGCAAAATCGAAACTGTGATAGTTCGTCCGCCTTGGTTTTACGGGCCGAACCAACCACCGCGCCAGACGCTCTTCTTTCAGATGGTGCGCGACGGCAAGGGCCCCATCGTCGGCAGCGGCGAAAACCTGCGCTCGATGGGTTACATTGACAACCTCTGCCAGGGCTTGATGCTGGCGGCCTTGACGGAGAAGGCCAACGGCCAGGTTTATTGGATCGCGGACAAGCGGCCCTATTCAATGAATGAGGTCATGGACACGATTGAACGATTGCTGGAAACCGAATTCGGCCAGAAATGCGCGCATAAAAGGATGCGGCTGCCGGGCTTCGCCAGTGAAATTGCGCTGGTTGCGGATGCCACCTTGCAAAGCATGGGACTTTATCATCAAAAAATTCATGTCCTCTCGGAAATGAACAAAACCATTGCCTGCTCAGTGGCCCGGGCCGAAAAAGAACTCGGCTACCGTCCGACGGTTGCGCTTGAGGAAGGCATGCGCCGGTCAATGGCGTGGTGCGTGCAACAGGGGATAAAAATTTGAGCGTGAAGGGCGTGTTGATCACCGGCGGTTCGGGTTATTTTGGTTCGCTGCTGCGCGACCGGTTGAAGGCGCGTGGCCAGCCGGTGCGGATTTTTGATCTGGCCGATGCCGATGACCGCACGAACGAAGTGACTTTCGTGGCCGGTGACATTCGCAACGAAACGCAGGTCAGGGAAGCCTGTGCGGGTTGTGATGTGATTTACCATTGTGTGGCGCAGGTGCCGCTGGCAAAGGACAAGCATCTGTTCGAGTCGGTGAACATCCAGGGCACGGAGAATCTTTTGAAAGCGGCGCTGGCCTCGAAGGCGAAAAAAGTTATTTACGTTTCTTCAAGCGCAGTTTTCGGCGTTCCCAAGACCAATCCGGTGACCGAAGAAACCACGCCCACGCCCGCTGAAGCCTATGGCCGCGCCAAGCTGGAAGGCGAAACGTTGTGCGCCAAATATGTCCGGCAAGGCCTGGATGTTTCCATCATTCGTCCGCGCACCATCATGGGCCATGGACGGCTGGGCATTTTTCAAATCCTCTTTGAATGGATTCGCACCGGTTACAACGTGCCGGTGTTGGGCAGCGGTGGAAACACTTATCAATTTGTCCACGCCGACGATCTGGCTGAAGCCTGCATCCTGGCCGCGGCCCGGCCGGGCGCGGCAACCTATAATTGCGGCGCCGACCGTTTCGGTTCGATGCGCGCCGTGCTGGAACATTTGTGCGCCCATGCCAAGACCGGCTCGAAAGTGAAAAGCGTTCCGATGGCTCCGGCAGTGGCGTTCATGAACCTGACCAGCGCGCTGGGCCTTTCACCGTTGGGGCCGTATCATGCGATGATGTACGGACGCTCGCTTTATTTCGACATCACCAAGGCCAAGAGCGAACTCGGCTGGCAGCCGCGTTATTCGAGCAACGAAATGTTTGTGCAGAGCTACGATTGGTATTTGAAAAACCGCGAACAGATTTTGCGCTCCCACGGCGCCTCGCACCATCGCTCGGCGGTCAAGCAGGGCGCGCTCGGACTGCTCAAGCATCTGCTTTGATGAACCCATCCCGCTTGCCTTTGACGGAGTTTGGGGCAAGCTTTGAATCCATTGCGTTCGTTAATAAAAAGTCGTTACCCATGGGCCATCCTGGCGGGGCTTCTGCTTGCGGCTTCGTTCCCCAAGATAAGCATCGCGGGACTAGCATGGGTTGCTCCGGGATTGATGCTGCTGACCGCCATCGGGAAACCGGGCCGTCAGGCATTTCGCATCGGTTATGTGGCGGGGTTCGCGCATTATCTGGCGTCGCTCTACTGGCTGCTGTTGATTCCGGTGGCATGGTTTCCGATTTTGGGCTGGGCGGCGTTGAGCGCCTTTCTTGCGCTTTGGCCGGCGACGTGGGTCTGGCTTTGCTGGAAATTATTTCCCGCCCAGCTCACCGGCAATGGCCCGGCAACGACCATCGAAAACATCGGCGATCAATTCCTCTCCGTTCCTTGGGCGGGCCGGATGATGTGGGCGTTGTCCGGCGCGGCAGTTTGGGTCGCTTTGGAAATGCTTGTGTCGCGGATATTCGGCGGCTTTCCCTGGAACCTGCTTGGCAGCTCCCAATATAAAATTGTCCCGCTGATTCAAGTCGCCTCCTTCACCGGAATCTATGGCGTTTCGTTTCTGGTGATCTGGACTTCGCTTTCACTATTGGCGGCAGGAATGGTCATCACACGCCGGCCCGCGTTGCGTTCGGCCTGGGTCGGTGAAATTATTTTGCCCGCGTTGGCTGTGCTGGCTCTCTATGCAACCGGCTATCACAAGCTTTTGAAACCCGAACCAAAAGGACCGGAATTGACCGTTGCGTTGATCCAGCCGAGCATTCCGCAAAATTTGATCTGGGACGAAAAGGAAAATACCAACCGCTTCCAACAATTGATGCAACTTTCCGAGCAGGCGTTGAAGACCAAGGCGGACTTGATGATCTGGCCGGAAGCGGCGCTGCCCGAGATGTTGCGTTACGATGAAGAAACGTACCGCACCGTGACCGGATTCGCGCGCAGGCACAAAGTCTGGATGATCGTTGGCTCGGACGACATGGAACCGCGTCCTCATGCCGGGTCTCCAAAAGAGAGGGACTATTTCAACAGCAGCTTTCTCATCAGTCCCGACGGAGAACTGGTCGAGCGCTATAAAAAGCGGAATCTGGTCGTCTTCGGCGAATACATTCCCCTGCTCCGCTGGCTGCCATTTCTGAAATATTTCACGCCCATCGAAGGCGGTTTCACGCCGGGCGACAAGGCGGTGCCGTTTGAACTCAAGGATTTGAATGTGAAAATATCCGTGTTGATCTGCTTCGAGGACACCTTTCCACAACTGGTGCGCGATTACGTTTCGAACGACACAGACTTCCTCGTGAACTTGACGAACAACGGCTGGTTCGGCGAAGGCGCGGCGCAATGGCAGCACGCCGCCGCCGCCATCTTCCGCGCGGTCGAAAATGGCGTTCCACTCGTGCGCTGCTCGAACAACGGCCTGACCTGCTGGGTGGATTCGCGCGGCCGGCTCCGCGAGTTTTTTCAGAGTCCATCGGATGGCATTTACGGGCCGGGCTTCATGCTTGTTCGCATTCCCGTGCTGGCTCCCAATGAAACGCGCGCGCCCACCTTCTATCGCTTGCATGGCGATGTTTTTGGCTGGGGCTGCGTCGCATTTGTGGTGTTGCAACTGGCGCGCGTGTGGGCACTCAAACGCAAGGCGAATCGCTGACTTTTTGCAGATTGCCCGCTTCATGAATTACGATAGTATCACGCTCGATTGCTCATTTTAGAAAATTGCGCGCAATATAAAAATGCCCATCACCGCCAT
>JAQGPB010000104.1 GCA_028293265.1 Pedosphaera sp.
TCTCTAAAAACCATCCCTTAACCCAACAGAGCCGTCAGGCCGCCGCCGGTGCGGGAGTGCCCAACCCCGGCAAATGCGGGGGCACGGGTTTGGGAGGAACTTCCGGCAGAGGAGTCGCCGCCTGGGCGCCCGAGGGCGGGTCAACTTTTGGCGTCGGGGTCGGCGGAGTGAAGGTGCCGGTGCGAATGATGTCCTCGACTTGCGAGCCTTCGAGCGTCTCGTATTCGAGCAAGGCGTTGGCGATCAATTCCAATTTGTCGCGGTTGGTATTGATGATGTCGGTGGCGACCTTGTAGGCATTGTCAATGATGCTCTTGACTTCATTGTCAATTTCCTGCGCCGTCTGCTCGCTGTAGTCCTTGCTGCGGGACATTTCCCGGCCAAGGAAAACATACTCGTTGGTGTCGCCGTATTGGATCATGCCGAGCTTGTCGCTCATGCCCCATTGGGTGACCATGGCGCGGGCCATTTGCGTGGCCTGCTGGATGTCTCCCATCGCGCCGGACGAAATATCGTCGGAAACAATTTCCTCGGCAATACGTCCCGCCATGGTGACGGCGATGATGTCGAGCATTTCCTTGCGGCGGCGGTTCAAGATGTCGTCCTTGGGCAGATACATCGTGGAACCCAATGCCTGGCCGCGCGGAATGATGGTCACCTTGTGCAACGGATGCGTGTGCTTGAGCATCACGTTGATAAGCGCGTGACCTGCTTCGTGCCAGGCGGTGAATTTCTTATCTTCATCGGTCATCGCCATGCTGCGACGCTCACGGCCCCAGCGAACTTTGTCGCGGGCCTCTTCGAGTTCAAGCATGCCAACGGCTTTGCGCCCGGTGCGGGCGGCCAGCAGCGCGGCTTCGTTAAGCAAATTCGCCAATTCAGCGCCGGAATAACCGGGCGTGCCGCGCGCGATGATCGCCAAATCCACCACCGGATCGAGCTTCACATTCTTGGCGTGGACTTTGAGAATCGCTTCGCGACCCCGCACGTCAGGCAGGTTTACGGTGATCTGCCGGTCAAAACGGCCAGGGCGCAAAAGCGCGGGATCCAGCACATCGGGCCGGTTGGTCGCGGCGATGATGATGATGCCTTCCTGGGTGTCGAAGCCGTCCATCTCGACGAGCAGTGCATTGAGCGTCTGTTCCCGTTCGTCGTTGCCACCGCCCAAGCCATGTCCGCGACTACGACCCACGGCGTCAATTTCATCAATGAAAATCAGGCAGGGCGTGTTCTTGCGGGCCTGCTCGAACATGTCCCGGACGCGGCTGGCGCCGACGCCGACAAACATTTCGACGAAATCCGAGCCGCTGATGCTGAAGAACGCCGCATCGGCTTCGCCGGCAATGGCCTTCGCCAGCAAGGTTTTGCCCGTGCCGGGAGCACCGACCATCAAAACACCCTTGGGAATGCGGCCGCCAAGTTTTTGAAATTTCTTCGGATCTTTGAGGAACTCGACCAATTCGGAAACTTCCTCCTTGGCTTCCTCGACGCCGGCGACGTCCTTGAAGGTGGTTTTGTTCTTTTCCTTGGCCAGCATGCGGGCCTTGCTCTTGCCAAAGCTCAATGCGCCCTTGCCCGCCATTTTAATCTGGCGGATGAAGAAGAACCAGATCAGCGCCCCGATCAATACGAGCGGCAAGACGCTGTAAAGCACGCTCAACAACATGGTGTTCGGTTCCTGCGCCTCGAAATTATCGTGGTCGAGCAGGCCGCTGATTTCCTTGTCGGTCAGGTAAACCTTGGTGCGGAAATCATGCAATTCCCCCACTTTCTTGCCTGCCTTGTCCACATCGAAATATTTGCCCACCACATCCTTGGAGAAAGGCGATTGGGCGTTGAACTTGATGGTGGCCTTGGCGATCTGGTTGTTGTCCACCAGTTCGTTGAATTTATGCTGGCTGAGCGTATCGCCCTGCTGGTCATATTGGTTGCGCAGCAGGACCACCACGATTACGCAGCAGAAAATCAAGATCCAGACGATCCAATTGCGGGAAGGCATCTTGAAGTCGCCGTTTTTCTTGCGATCTTCATCATTGTTTCTATTATTGTCTGACATTGGTATTAAATATTTTTGACTGACGCCAGGCTAACATGACGGCGTTTTCGCACTCAAACTTGAACTATCATAACCTTTCCCACCGCCATTTCAACTGATACCTCGTTTTTTTGTCGAGCTTGAAACGCTCCCCCAAACGCACCCCCTCGACCCAGAACAGCTCGCCCCCGGCGGTCGCCCCCACCAGCAATTGACGCCGTTGGGCATGTGGCAGCTTAAGGTTGGTGAACAGATTCTGCAACTTGACCGGCGAGGCCATGCCGATGGGCTGAAAACGGTCTCCCGGCTGCCAATGGCGCAGCACGATGCCCGCCCCGAGCTTGGCCGCATCGAAACATTCGAAATTCACGCGTTGCTGCGGAGCACGAAAGGTGCCGTCTCGCATTGGCGCGATTTCCCAATGAATCCGGGCATTTTCGAACGAAATATCCCCGGATTTGCCGCGCAAGCTGATTTTCACCAGCCCGGGCGCAAATTCCACTTTGCCCGGTTTCAGGACATGCACCTTGCCTGCTGTATCTCTTTGAACCGCAACGTCATGGCACACCGTAATCGGACGGTTGGCAAGCTCTCGCAACGCCTCAACCAAGTCAAATTCAACCGCCAGCCCCAATTGTATCAATTGCAATTGCAGGCACCGGCGCTGGACGGCGAGCGGCAAGGCTTCAAAAGACGTTCGCCGCTTCGCTATTAGCCATGCCTTGGCCGCTTGGGTGACCAGTTCTGATTCGACCCCGATGATGTCCATCTGCCGCAAAATCACCCGTTCCAGTGCTGGTTGATAATTCTGGCGCAGCAGCGGCAGGAGTTCATGGCGGATGCGGTTGCGCTGAATCTCCACCTGCGCATTGGTAGCATCCTCGCGGAAAGGCACTTGCATCAGCTTCGCGTAGGCAGCCAGCGCGGACTTGGGCTGGTCAAGCAATGGCCGCACCAGCCTGATTTGGGCATCGGCCGCTGCCGGACCTTGCCATTTCATCCCCGCCAGCC
>JAQGPB010000107.1 GCA_028293265.1 Pedosphaera sp.
AAGTGTCCGGATCCAATCGCTTACCAACCCGTTCCGTCTTCTCCAATGGCCGCCCGCCTTGCCTTCCACACTGAACAATCCGTCCCCGGCGGTTCCCACCCACATGGATCCATCCATTTCCGGCACCATGGCTGTGATCGCATGGACTTCCGGGCCGTTCCTTTGAGCCTGCCACTGCCCATGGTCCTGCCACCAAAGTTCTCCGTGTCGCGTTCCCACCCAAAGCCCACCGGGTGCATCCTGCCCCAACGCGCTGACATCCAGATTCGTCAATGCAGGCAGCCCCGGTTCGTTTTCTACATTGCGCACGTCCTTGAATTGCAGTAACCCGCGCGTGCCACCCATCCAGCAACTGCCGTCCTTTGCCATAAGCAGGGCTCCCACACGATCATCCCCCGGCGACAACCCTGCCGCCGGCAGCGGCCTGAAATAACGGTCATCCCAGAGATAAAGACCTTCACTTGATTTGCTTGCCCAAACCATCCCCGGGATCGCTTCTGTCAGGCCTTGTACCGCACCGCTTCCCAAGCCCTCGTTATAGCTGATTACCGAGAGGTTTTTGGGCCGCAGCCGATTCAAGCCTCCGTGTGTTCCCACCCAAAGTTTTCCTTCCCGATCCACCAACAGCGCTTCCACCAAATTATCCGACAGACCACTGCTCGCATTCACAGCCACGAGCTTGCCGTGCCTGAACTGGAACAAACCTTCGCTTACGGAACCCGCCCAAACCGTGCCGTCAGGATCCTCCGCCAAGGAACTGATATAGTTTCTCGTCAAGTGACGAGGAAAGCGGTAGCGGCGCCATTGGTCTCCAAGGCGATAAAGCACCGAGTCATCGCCCGCGCCAGCCCAGATGCGCCCTTCATGATCCACCAGCAGACAATGCGGATCCTGCAGCAAATTATCGAACACCGGGTCGTGCACCTGCAAAAGTTTCCCCCCCCTCAGATTGAACACCCCCACGCCCTTCACTCCAATCCACAAGGTACCTTTGTGGTCGCTGAACAGCGAAGTAATTGGTTTTCCTGCCAACCCGCCCGCGACGCCTGAAGTATTCAGATGTCCGTCCCGCCACACGGCCAATCCGGCTTCTGTGCCGATCCACAGCCGCCCTTCATTGTCTTCGGACAGTGCATTCACTGATTCCGACGGCAGTCCGTCCCGCCTGGTAAATTCAGTAAACCGCCTGTTCTGCCACCGGCCTAACCCCCGGCCCACGCTGCCGACCCAAAGCGCGCCCTGTCTGTCCCCCAACAGCGCCTGCGCCGGCCCCGCTTGAAACCCTTCAGGCAAACCGAATGATACAAATCTCGCCCCGTCAAACCGGCTCACTCCGGCATCGCTCCCCACCCAAAGGTAGCCATCCTTGGTTTGAGCCAGCGCGCGCACAAAATTTTGCGGCAACCCTTGCTCGCGGTGCCACACCCGGAAAGTGAATGGCAATTGCCCGCGTCCGATGGTCAAACCTGCATTGCCCGATTTTATCCCGCTTCCGTCCATCACGAAATCGCTGAACGAATTCGCAATGGCCATCTCACTGAACGTCCACCCATCGCCCCCGCCGCTGTGGCGCAGGCGGATTTGGTTGAACGATGCGTTCGCGATAAACCGCGTCGTCAGAATTTCCATCTGGCCTGCCTCGGTCGCTCCGGGACCAAGATCCGGATCCAGCCATGCAGTGACCTGATCCTTGCCTCCCGGCCCGTATTGCACTTTAAAGACAATCGTCCGCTCTATCCCTTTGCGCGGCAGTTCATACTCAAAGTAACCGCCCCGCCCCGCGGACAATGGTTTCGACGAATGGAGGTCAATTCCAAAATTTTCGGTATCGTTGGTTGTCTTGCCGGTCTCGAAAACATTGAAATTCGTCTTGCCGGTCTCGAAAACATTGAACGCCCCGTAAGCCCAGGCCTTCAGTGCGTTGCCCATTGCCAGCCGTTCCGTATCGCCTTCGTAAAGCTCGAACGCCGCATAATAATCCTCCGTACCGGCATCTGAAATCGGGTTCACACGGAACTTGAAATAAAGCGTGTCAGTCGCTCTGTCATCCCGCTTCACTGACCCGCCCAGAATATCTATTCCCGGCCCCGTCTCGTGTGCCAGCGTTGCTCCCAGATCGCTCCAGATGATGTCTGCCCGGGATGACGCCGAAACCAAGAAAAACAGACCGGCCAGAAACCACATCAACGCCAAGCGGCGGAACGGCAATGCGGGAGGCGTGATCATGCGCCAATTATGGTTCAAGCGGCGGCGCATGACAAGTGTTCGCCTCTAGGTACCAATGGGAACAAAAGGAGGATTTGGAAATACTTTTGCTGTAACTCAAGCGGCCGAAAACACCGATTCTTATTGGGGAAAAAGTCAGGATGCGGGTCAGCTTGATCGGCTTCTTGAAACCGGTCAGCTTGGTCGGGAGAACCTCATGGTCTCTGATTCTTCATCGCCCGGGCCTGTTTGAGATAGGCTGGTGCAACCTTGTCTCCTGGGTCCAGTTGGAGCGTTTCGAGGAATTGGCGTTCAGCGTCGTCCAACAATTTTTGCTTGAGCATTGCAACGCCCAAGTTCAGGTGTCCACCAGGGTAGTCTGGTTGAAGGCGAATAACTTGCATAAATTCGGCCTGCGCCTCTTGAATTTGATCATGCATACCCAATTCACCGCCCAGCGTGTAATGCGCCTCCCAATAATCCGGCCGCAAGCGGATGGCCTCGCGGAAATTGCGGATGGATTCTGCCGAGCGGTGCAACCGCGAGAGCACGCGCCCCAACTCATAGGGAACCAAGGGATCGTTCGGCTGCAATTGCCGCGCGTGTTCGTATTCGGCAAGCGCCGCTTCAAGCTTTGACTGGGCCGCGTGAACTTCGGCGAGCTTCATCCAGCCTTCGGTGAACCCGGGGTGCGATGTCAGTGCCTGCGTCAGGATGGGTTCGGCCTCCGTGAATTTGCCCTGTTCGGCGAGCGCCTGGCCAAGACGGTAATCAACGACAAAATCCTGCGGGATCAAATCGTGCGCGTGCCGCCATTCAGTGGTGGCCTGTTCCTTCTCACCCTGCGACCCAAGAAATGCCGCAAAGTTTTCGTGGAGATAATAATCGTCCGGCGCGCGTTGGATGGCTTCGAGATAAATGGCGCGGGCGGTTGCCGGATCGGTGGCGCGTTTGCGCCGGTTCAATTCATTCACCCAGTACCGCAAGGCTTCGATGCGGCGGGCGTTGTTGGGTTGCGTGCCCAGGGGCGGCTCATACAGGCGGTGAATCACGGATTCGACAACCGCGCCGCGGTTCCAATCGGTCAGACCAAGACGGCGCTCGCACAACTTCTGCGACGGCCAGCCGGCGGCAGTGGCGCCGTTGGTGATCGAGCTTGGGAGCATGGACCCAACCTGGCCGGCCCAGGCGAGGGCGAGGGCGTAATTGCCGTCAAAGTTGAGATGCACGTGTTCATAAAATGATTCGCCACCGCTGATGCCCGATGGATTGAGTGAGCCGAGGGCCGCTGCCGCATCAAACACGCGCAACTTGGGATTTCGGAATTGCTGTTCCAGTTGCAAGATAATGCCATTGATGCGGGAATCGGCGCGGAAGGGAAGGGCGTCCAGATCGCAGGCCGATTGCAAGTGACGGCGGGCTTCGATGTTTTTGGCCACTTGCAATTCACATTGGCCGAGCCGGAACTCCAGTTCGGCAGAATGGCGGCTGATTGCGGCTGCCTGGGCCAGAAGCAGGGTTGCCCCGGCAAAATTACCCTGCGATTCCGCGCTGGCTGCGGCGGCGAAGGCCTGTTGAAAATTCCCGGCATCAGCGGCAGAAAGATTTGTGGCATCCAGCGAGGCGAACGGCGGGCAATCCCTCAGATTCACCGCCACCGTGCTCAACAAAAGGCCGGCCCCGGAATCAAGCCCCGCACGGACGATATCTTTGAGATTCCGCTGGAAATTTGCGTACACAATTTCCCGGCGGCGGTCATCCGGGGCAAGCTCGTTTTCGACAAACATTTGCATGCCGCCCCAGGCCCTGGCTTCCGGCTTCCTCAGTTTGCGGCCAACCGCACCCAGCAACTGGCCGATACGCATCGCGCGGATGGCGAGACTCAACCGGACGACCGCAACCGGCGGTGCTTGCGAGCCAAACACCGTGGCCGCACCGAACGGCCCCACCATTTCGTTGTTGCCCATGTAAACGATCCACAGGTCGCCTTCGCGCCGGGCGCACTCGCGGGCGATGGGGACAATGACATGCGAATTGATGGCGGTTATTCCGAGGTTGATGACTTCAAATTTCTGTCCGGGAAATCGCTCGCGCAACATGACTTCGAGATACCGGCCCGCGCCGAAGGCGGGTTCCGGATCGCCCATTGCGGCTGATTCGCCGAGAATAAAGATGCGATAAGCACCGGCGGGTTTTTGCGGCTCCATGCGGAAGGCCGACGGCGAGCGAGTCATCTCCGGCGGGAAAAATTTCTGGCCGAACAAATCGTCGTTGACAACGAAATCCCGGTCGCCAATACGGATGGTTTTGAAGAGATGGAATGAGCTCCCATAACCGGCGAGACGGAGGGCGGCTTCCAACCCGCCCAGGAACAGCAGCGGGATGAGGAAAAGGGCCAGCAGCCGGAACAACCATTTGCGTCCGGGTTTCAAGGGTGTCGGCGGGTTGAGAGGGAACTTGCTGCCCGGTGGCGCGTCCTTCTCCAGCCGGCGTTTTGACTTCGGTTTGTTTGGTTTCAATGTCCGCGCCATGTCTTCCCGGCCAAAAGTAACCTCACCGGTGGCTCCGCGACGGTCAAACCCATGCCAAACCGTGTCGCTCACGTCCACGGGCGCCCGAAGCCAAATTAACGGCCCGGTGTGGCGTTCGCCAGATAACTGAGGTCGCGATCATTGATGACGGAAACATTCTGACGCGCCGATTGGTTGAAAATTACCGGGAGCATGGTCTGTCCGGAGTCCACCCATTTGTGTATTTCAGAATGACCGTCGGCAAAACTGATGCCGCAGGAACCACCGTGATAGCTGCCGGGCAATTCGGTGAATTTGCCGGTGCCGCTGACTTCGCCCGGATTGGTGTAAAGAATGCCATCGTCAATGCTGTCGGGATGTTCATCCACAAAGAGCCAGCTTAGGCTGGGGCCGGGCTTGAGGAGGTCGCTCATCTTGTTGGCAACGAAAAAGGGGCTTAGATAGGAAAGGGAACCCGGGGGTTTGTAGCCTGAGCCGCCGATGGCCGAACTGCCGGCTCCGATGGCGGCATCCATTGCCACGCTGCGTGACCGATGGGCCCAGCCGACAGACTTTTGTGGGGAACTGAGGTAGATGTCGGCGGGGCAGCGATAAACGCCAACTGACTTGGCGGTGTAAGCTCCCAGTGAGCTAAACTGGGGGTCAACCAGCAGAGGCTCATTCGTATAAGCTGTGTTCACGTCCCAGTTCAAGTAAACGGGGCCGACCCAGGAGGAAACGCCGCCATCACCCTTGTTTGAACCGTCCGCGTTGACCACCAGTTGGTCGTTGTTATCGCCTGCGTACATGTGCCACGCGAGCGTGAGCTGCTTTTTGTTGTTCATGCACTGGATGGCCTGTGCCTTTAACTTGGCCTTGGCCAGAGCCGGGAGCAGCAATCCCGCGAGGATGGCGATGATGGCAATGACCACCAACAACTCGATCAATGTGAATGCCGCTTTTTTCGTTTTCATGAACAGCTTGATTTTGCGAATTGTTTTCCCGCCCGAACCGGCGCGCGGCGCGCGCGCCCCGGCCAAGCGGCGTTTAATTATAATGGATGGATAAGGCGGAAATACTGGCTGCTGCCGGTGAAGGGCCAGTTGGTTGCGCTGAGGGCGTCAGTTTCCGGATGATCAACCCACGCGCCAGTGGTGAGATTTGTCCGGGTCTGGAGGTGCACGCCCGGCCGGCCGAGCCACGAGATGGGAATATGGCCTCCCGAAGGAGGCTTGACGGCAAGATTTCCGAAAGAAGATTCGGTGAGCTGGGTGCCGAATTTGTCCACCGGCATGTAGTAGGTGCCGTAGCCGCGGATATACCGCGCATGGTTTTGGCCGGAGGGTGCCTCATCGTCCACGGCATTCATGCCGTATTTGTAGTTCACGATGACGGGACTGCCCGCTGCGAACACGTTCGTATAGGCATATAGCGAACTGCCGCCGTCGCCCTCGGTCATTTGCGGCAACAAGGTGGTCCATTTCGGCCAGCCAAGGAAATCACCATTGATATAGACCGGGACGCTTGGACTCCATGAAACTAAGTCCGTGCCAACCGCGTTGGTCATTTCCACGGTAAATACAACCGTTACATCTGATGTCAGGATATCGCTGAGCACGTGGTCGCTGAAAAACACCACGGGCAGGTTGGTGTTGCTCCCCGGAAGGTCAAACGCCCGGTTTCCGCCGGAAGCGGGGCTTTCATAGTCTGTGCCGTTGATGCCCGGCCCATACGTGATGAACTTGTATTGTTCGCCGGTGCCAACGTTGTCGAGGATTGGAATGACCGCGGTGTAAATGTTTGTATTCGCCGCGGCGGGGTCGTTGGTGCAGGGGATGGCGCCACCGGCCCAGCCTGTGAAACTGCCGGCGACGGCGATGGTGTCCGACCCGGGAGTGAAACGGCTG
>JAQGPB010000116.1 GCA_028293265.1 Pedosphaera sp.
CACATGAAGATGTATTACGATGACCTGGCCTGCCGCACGACGGGCGACCGGGCGACGATGATCAAGCGTTATGTGGGCGAGGACCTTTCTTTCATGACGAAGGAATCGGAGGTGGTGCAGTTGATCGAGGACCGCGCGGGGACGGGGCGGGCGGATCATTCGCAGGTTTTTGCCGATGGCTTCAACTCGATCCTGGACGGGATCGGCTCCGGCGTGCTGGCGCACAAGGGGAAGGTTTATTACACCGACATCCCCAATCTGTGGATGCTGCAGGAGACGAATCACTCGGGAAAGGCGGATGCCCGCACTTCGTTGAGCTTTGGTTACGGCGTTCACTTCGGTTACACGGGCCATGATTTGCACGGCCTGCGCATCGGGCCGGATGGGAAGCTTTATTTCAGCACGGGTGACCGCGGGCTGCATGTGACGACCAAGGAGGGGAAGGTTTTGGATTACCCGGACATGGGCTCGGTGTTGCGCTGCAACCTGGACGGGTCGGATTTGGAGGTTTTTGCGCAGGGGCTGCGGAATCCGCAGGAGCTGGCGTTTGACGATCATGGAAATCTTTTCACGGGCGACAACAATTGCGATCACGGCGATGCCGCGCGCATCGTGTATGTGGTCGAAAACGGCGACACCGGCTGGCGCATCGCGAATCAATTCAGCGAGACCACGGCGGCGGGAGTGTGGAACTCGGAAGGACTCTGGCACCTGCAATTTCCCGAGCAGGCGGCCTACATCGTGCCGCCGGTGGCGCATCTGGCGGACGGCCCGTCGGGCCTGACGCATTATCCGGGGACTGGTTTTCCGGCGGCGTACCAGGACCATTTTTTCCTGTGTGATTTCCGGGGCGCGAGCGTGAACAGCGGCGTGCATTCGTTTGCGGTGAAGGAGAAGGGCGCTGGCTTCGAGGTGGTGGATCACAACAAATTTTTTTGGGGCATTCTTTCCACCGACGCGGATTTCAGTCCGGACAGCCAGTTGTATGTCAGTGATTGGGTGCGCGGCTGGCCGCAGTCGGCGCTGGGCCGCATTTATCGGGTTTATGATCCGGAGGCGAACAAGAGCGCATTGGTGCAGGAGACAAAAAAAATCATTGCCGAGGGGATGGAAAAACGGTCGCCCGAGGAATTGGAAAATTTGCTGGCCCACGCCGACCAGCGGGTGCGGCAGGAAGCGCAGTTTGAAATGGTGGACCGCGCGCAGTCGGCGGGCTCCGTGCCGGAAGTCGGTCGGAAATATGTTGACGCCCTGACGCGTGTCGCGCTCAAGCACGCGAATCAGTTGGCGCGGTTGCACGCCATCTGGGGTTTGGGCCAGCTTGGTCGTTCGGCGAAGGACACGCTGAATCCAATTCTCCCGCTGCTCGGCGACAAGGATGAGGAAGTTCGTGCGCAAACGGCGAAGGTGCTGGGTGACGACCGGTTGGCGGGGGCGTTCGCGGGGTTGACGAATTTGTTGACGGACGCGAGCCTGCGCGTGCGGTTTTTCGCGGCGCAAAGCCTCGGCAAGGTTGGCAATCCGGCCGCGGTGGGGCCGTTGCTGGCGATGTTGCGCGCGAATTATGACCAGGATGTTTTCCTGCGCCATGCGGGAGTCATGGGTTTGGTCGGCACGGCGGACAAAGCCGCGTTGATTGAGGCCGGCAAGGCGGATTGGCGTTCGGAGCGGATGGCCGCGTTGCTTGTGATGCGGCGCAAGGAATATCCCGAGGTGGCGATGTTTCTGCATGACCCGGACCCGCTCATTGTTTTGGAGGCCGCGCGCGCGATCAATGATTTGCCGATCAAGCAGGCGTTGCCGGAATTGGCGGCGTTGATTGATCATCCCACCCCGATGGACATGCTGGACTGGCGCGTCGTCAACGCCAACTTCCGCATGGGCGGCGAAAAAAATGCGGTGGCGCTGGCGAATTTTGCCATGAACCCCAAGGCGTCGGAAACTCTCCGCGCCGAGGCGTTGCAGGATTTGGCCACATGGCCCAAGCCGTCCCCGCGCGACCGCATCACCGGACTGTGGAAGCCGCTGCCAGCGCAAGATGGCCAGGTGGCGGTGAATGCCTTGCAACCGGCCATCGAGCAATTGGTGCAGACCGCGCCGGAGACAGTGCGGGTTTATGCAATCGTAACGACGGCGGAATTGGGAATGACAAACGCCGGGCCGGCGGTCGCGGCGGCGGCGGAAGACACGAAGGCTTCGTCGAAGGTCCGCATCGCGGCATTGCGGGTGTTGGCAAGACTCAGCAGCCCGCGCCTGCCGGAGGCGGTGAAAATGGCGATGGCGGACAGTGATGAGAATATCCGCACTGAGGGAAATCGTTTGCAGGCGGAAATAAAGCCAAACGACGCCGTGGGGTCATTGACGGCGATTTTGGAAAAAGGAACCGTGCGGGAAAAGCAGTCGGCGTTTGCGACGTTGGGGACGTTGGAGGGGGAGGCGGCGGACAAACTGGCCGCCGACTGGCTCAACAAGTTGATGGCCGGAAATGCGCCGAAAGAGATTCAATTTGATTTGTTGCAGGCCGCCGGCCGCCATCGGGCCTCCGAGCTGGTCAAGGAGAAGCTCAAGCAATACCAGGCCAGCCAATCCAAGGACGATGAGTTTGCCGGTTTTCGCGAAACGCTTTACGGCGGTGATGCCGAGGCGGGCCGGAAGATTTTCCTGGAACGGCCGGATGCCTCCTGCGTGCGCTGCCACAAGATCAAGGGCGAGGGCGGCGAAGTGGGGCCGGAGCTGACCGGCATCATCACCCGCCATGACCGCGAGTATATTCTGGAATCAATTCTGTTCCCAAACAAACAGATTGCGCCCGGTTTTGAAAGCATGATGGTGGAAATGAAAGCGGGGCAAACCTATGCGGGCATTGTCAAGAGCCAGACCGACCAGGAATTGAACCTGCTTTCCATCGAGGACAACGCCGTGGTGAAATTGAAGAAGGCCGAAATCAAATCCCAGATCAAGGGCCAGTCGCCAATGCCCGAAGGGATGGGCGCGATTCTTTCCAAGCAGGATCTTCGAAACCTGGTGGAATTTTTGGCGACCTTGAAATAATCCACGTCACCAAAGACCTCAGAAAACCGGTGGTGTGGCCGCCGGTCAAATTATTCCAGTTAGTTAATAATACGGAACCTTGTCAGTATTTGTCCGAGTTGTCAGCTTTGGCTCCGGCGGGTATCAACACGCGGCCATGAGAACAATTTTCGTGGATTGACTGCAACCGTGTTTGGTAAAACGATCGGAAAAACTGATGGAATCTTTTGGAAAAGTTATGCGCGCAGAAGCCAGTGTCGCACGAAATGTCCGGCCAAATATGTCTTGTAATCGCCCGTTGCGCAGCCATAGACTGGCAAGTGGCTCTTGCCGATGAAAACGCTATTAATTCTCGCGGAACATCCGGAGTTTGCCGAGACAATTCGGGCGGGGCTTAACCTCGAAAACTACCGGATCGTGCATTGCGGCAGTCTCGAAGAGGCCGAGCCGCTGCTGCATCGCGGCTTGCTGAGCGCCTGCATCATGGAACTGGAGTCCGCGGATGTCCGGGGCATGTGGGTGATCGAAAAGCTGCGCCGTCAATTGCCGCAATGCCCGCTTTTGGTTTACACCAGCGGTTCACCTTGGGAATGGGAGGAGGAAGCTTATCTCAAGGGCGTCGCTCATGTCCTGTCCAAGCCGGTCCGGGCGCGTTTGCTGAACAACCTGCTGGAACGAACCTTGAACAAAGCGGCTGCCAGCGGGCAAATGCCAGGCAGCAGTCCGGGCGTCACCTCGGCGGCCATGCGGCTTCCCGAGAGTGGAAAATCCAATCCGCAGATGACGCAGAATACTTCCCAAGCTCTGGAGGTGTTGCGGCATTTCTCCGCCATCCTGACGCATTCGCTGAATGCGGAGGCCATGCTCAAGAAATTTCTGCTGCTGCTGCGCGAAACCGTGGGGGTGAACCGCGCCGCCATTTTTCTGCGTGAACCGATGGCGGTGTTTGCCGGCGGAAAAGCCCCCGGCGAGGGTGGCCGCTGCCTGCGAAAGGCCTGCGCCATGGGCTTGCCCTCCGGATTGCTGGAACATTTTGAGCTTTCTTTTGAGGCGGGCATTGGCGGGCATATTTTCCGTTCCGGCAGAATCCTCCGGCGCAACAGCGAGGAAGTCCGCGTGGACATGGAAATGCAGCAGGAATTTGAGCTGCTGGGCGCGCAGGTGGCCATTCCCATTCTTGACCGGGAAACGTTGATCGGCGTCGCCGTGTTCGATGGCCGCGTGACCGGCGAGCTCCTGCTGAACGGCGAACTGGAACTCATTTTCCATCTGCTGGAAGAACTGGCGCTGGCCGTCAAAAACATCTGGCTCCACGAGCAGCTTTCCACCAACCATGAGATGATGTCGGACATTTTCCGGCAATTGAGCAGCGCCTGTGTCGTGGTGGGGCAGGATTTGTCGGTCATTCACGCGAACAAGGCCGCCCGCGGCGCGTTCTCCAAATCCGCGCGCCGCAATGCCGAGTTCGAGTTCAGCGACCTGCCGCCGGCCCTGGGCAGCAAGGTCTATCAGGTGTTGAAAACCGGCACCGCGATTGCCCCGTTCAAATATCAGCCCGATGATTCGCCGAACGCCATCTTCAACGTCAGTGTGGTTCCCTTCCAGAAGCATGGCTCGGTGCTGCCCGCATCCGCGCTTTTGATGGCCGAAGACCTGACGCAGGCCGAACAGCTCCGCAAGCTGGAAATGGAAGCCGCCAACCTCCGTCTTGTCACCACCATGGCGGACCGCCTGGCGCATGAAATCGGCAACGCCCTGGTGCCGCTTTCCACCCACCAACAGCTGCTCAAAGAGCGGTACAAAGACCCCGAGTTTCGCGCCACGCTGGAAGAGGCGATGACCGACAGTGTCAAACGCGTCACCCGGCTCATCAATCAAATGCGCTTCCTCGCCCGCGATTCTACGGCGTCCATGGAGGCCTTCCCCATGGAAAGCTTGATTGAGGACGCCTTCGAGGAAGCCCGGAAACATCAGTCCGCAAAATCCTCGAAGCTCGATTACAAGAACGGCCTCAAGCCGATCATTGTAACCGGCGACCGGACCGCGCTCAAGCATGCCTTGTCTGAAGTCATGCTCAACGCGCTCCAAGCCAATCCCGCCGATCCAAAAATCGGCGTGGCCATTCACTCGGATGCCAACGGCAACGGCACAGCCGACGTGCAGATCGAGATCCAGGACAATGGTGCGGGCTTCAAGGCCGATCCGGCCCAGAAGATTCCCACGCCGTTCTTCACCACGCGCAATGTCGGCCTGGGCCTGGGCCTGACCGTCAGCCGCAAGATCATCGAACGGCACAATGGGAAGCTGGAAATTGTCACCTCCAAGAGCGGCGCTTCCGGCCTCGTGCGGATCACCCTTCCGCTCGCGCCCGCGGAAGAGTTTCACATCAACTGACACCCTCAGTCATGCAACTACTCAACTCAGAACCACTGATCGCCCTCGCCCCGGTGCAAAAACGGACCTTGTTGATTGTGGATGATGAGGAGGGGCCGCGCCAATCCTTGCGCGTCGTTTTCAAGGATGATTACAATCTGCTGATGGCCAATGACGGCGCGCGCGCCATCGAACTGGCCCGGCAAAACCGAATAGATGTGGTCATCACCGACATCCGCATGGTCGGCATGTCGGGAGTTGAACTGTTGGAGCAGCTCAAGGCCATTGACCCATCCATCGAGGTCATCATGCTCACGGCCTACGAGACCGTGGACACGCTGCGGCTGGCGTTGCGGCTGGGCGCCTGTGATTACCTCAACAAGCCCTTCGACATCTCCACCATGCGCAAGGCCGTGGCGAACGCGGTGGAACGGCGCTCTCTGGGCGAAGAAATCCACAACAACACCCAGCAACTGGACGAACTGCAGAAGGAATTGCAGAACCAGAAAACCACCGAGCAGATCACCCGCACGCGCGGCGAAATTTACGCCAGCATCATCCACGACATCAACGGCCCGTTGACGGTCATTTCCGGCTTCATCCAGCTTATGAGCCAGCGCATTGGTGCGCACAGCCGCGTCGAGGGCGAAGACCTCGATTTCGTCAAGGACCGCCTCAAGACCATCACCCGCCAGGTCACCAATTGCATTGAAATTTCGCGCCGTTACCTGAGCTTCCTGCGGCAGAACGCGGACGAGACTCCGGCGGTGGGCGTCAACCAGATCCTGGCCGATCTGCACCAGCTCATCCGCGTCCATCCCAGCGTCAAGCAGAACGATTTCAGCATCACGCCGCTGGCCGAGGAGGCCACCGTGAAGATAAACGGCACCGATTTGATCCAGATCCTGCTCAACCTCGCGGTCAATGCCTTCCAATGCACGCCCGAAAAACATTCCGTGCATGTTGCAGGCCGCCTCTTGCTGCAGCCGCTGGACCTTTCGAAAATTCCCGATGGCCCCGAGGACCGGCTGCTCAATCGCGAAGGTTTTCGGAACATCGCGCCGATGCTGGCCCTTTCGGTGAATGACACCGGCCCGGGCATCCCCGCCGAAATTCTGCCAAAGATTTTTGATCCTTACTTCACCACCAAGTCCGCCGCACAGGGCACCGGTTTGGGCTTGAACGTCGTGCACCGGCTCATCAAGGAAGCGAAAGCTTCACTGCACGTCAAATCCAAGGCCGGGAGCGGCACCACCTTCACCATCTACCTGCCGACCGCCTGACCCCGTGATTTTCGGCATCCGGCGTTTTCTCTGCGATAATCGCTGCTGTGTCATTTTTCAGGCAGGCCCTGGCGCCGTGAAATGATTTTTTGCTCGACGTTTTGGATGTAGTCCGCCGCGTCTTTTTGTTCGAAGAGTTTCTGATGGTTGCTAATGAGTGCGCCGTGATATTCCTTTGACGTGGTGGCGAGATCGCACCTCAAGGTTGTCCAAGCATTGTGCCAGAAGAATCTTTTGTTACGAGTCAAAAAAACAACATTCCTGTTTAAAGGTGCGCAGCTTGACGCTGTCCTCAAGCATTGGCCCCGAAGGGGTAAAAACGTGAATAGCCGCAGGTGCAACCTGCGGATGGCCGCCGCAAAGATTTGTCCGGCCCTGCAAGGGCCGAACTGATGGTTTGGCGCCCCTTCCGCGGGCAGGCGCCCACGGCTATTCATGTTTTGCCACTGCGTGGCTGAGAACAGTATCAAGGGCACGTTGCCCAATCCCCGGAGCGCGGGTCTGTGACCCGCAGCAACGTGAAAACTTGCGCTGGGCCAGGCATTTGCCAAGGCCGTTCGCCCGCCTATGGATTCTTTCTCCATGTTTTCGCTTTGGGCAACACGCCCTCAAGACGCGCCCCCGCCAAGCGGCGTGAATTACAAATCTGCGGCAGTAACTGGATGGTAAAAGACGGGGAGAGCCGCAGCCCATACATATATACGATACATGATCATGTAATAGTAAGGGTCTGCGGACTACACTAGCATCGCCCTCCATCAGCTTGCTGACATCTGGCCCGCTCCACGCCGATGTTCAGGTTCATTGCAGCGTCAACGTTAACTTAGTCAGCCATAAAACGTCCCTTGCAGCTCATGCTATGAAACCCATTGCTAGTAATCGCTTCCATTCCAACCTGCTCGGCAGCGCGCTCGCCGCAACTTTAATCCTGGCCGCTTCACCGCCCGCCGCGCTGGCGCAATCTTTTGCCTGGGGCACAACCCTGCTGACGGGCGCCACCTGGAAGGGAGGGCATGGAGTCAATGTCTATTGGAACGGCACTCCTGGTTGCAATCCCGGCTATGTGGGCGGCAACTCTTACACGACTTACAACGGCACGCAGTACTATACAGGGGAGCAATACCAATGCGGTGAACTGCCTTTTCGTCTCTATACAACCCTCGGTTGGTATCTAGGAGCTTGGCCGGATACTTACGCCTACCAGATGTACACCGCGCCACCGGCCGGGATGCAAACCTATGCCAATGGTTCGGGCTATGTGCCGGTGCCGGGCGATTGCATAGTCTGGAACAAGGGCTCCACCACGGACCCTACTTCTGGACACGTGGCAGTGGTCAATTACGTGGACGGCGGCCATGTCTATATCTGCGAGCAGAACATGTGCAATTACGGTGACTCGATTCTCGACCGCTCCGGCAGCAACGGCTCGTTTCTGGTGCGTGAAGACGGCTGGGGTGCGGATGCGCTGCTGGGCTTTGTCCATTCTCCCAACAATCCTGCCAGTTACTCTAACTCGCATATCAACCCCTGCACGGCGCGCACCTCGGATGGCCGTATGGAAGTCTTTGCTGTCGGCCATAGCGCCACCCTTTATCACAATTACCAAACCAGTCCCGGCGGTTCGTGGTCGGGCTGGATTTCCCTGGGCACCAACATGTTTGTGCAAAACTCGTTTCCGGCGGTCGGGGTCAACTCGGATGGCCGGCTGGAAGTGTTCGTTGTCGGCACGGACGGCACGGTCAACCATATCTGGCAGAAGGTCGCGGGCAGCAGCGCTTCAACCAATTGGGGCAGTTTTGCAACGTTCAGTTCTCATGTGAGCACGACGGCGAAGCTTGCAGTGGGCAACTGGGCCAACGGCTCTTTGGATCTTTTCGTCATCGGCACCGACAACGTGCTTTACCACAATTACCAGACCGCTCCCAGCGGCGGATGGTTCGGCTTTGTCAGCCTCGGCGGATCATGGCAGCAGGATGGCGATATTGCCGTCAATAATGAGAAGGATGGCCGTCTGGAAGTCTTCGTGCTCGGCAACACCGGCAATCTTTATCACAACTGGCAGACTGCGGTGAACGGCACCAGTTGGAATGGCTGGAGCGACATTGGCGGGGCTTTGGCGGAGCAGGTTCGCCTCGGCTTGGGGCGCAACTCGGATGGTCGCCTGGAAGTCTTTGCCATCGGCAACGATGGCGTTGCTTATCATGAATATGAGACGACAGCCAACACGCCTGGCACATGGGCGAGCTGGTCCAGCCTGGGCGGACTTTGGGCAGTGGATGCCAAGCCCGTGGTCGCAGCCGACCAAAACGGCGCGCTGGAAGTTTTCCTCATCGGCAGCACCGGCAACCTGTATCACAACTACCAAAGCAGCGGCGGTTGGTCCGGTTGGATCAGCCTGACCGGGAGCTTCACCCAGAACATCCGGCCCAGCGCCGGGATGAACCAGAGCGGAAAGCTGGAAGTTTTCCTGACCGGTCCGAGCGCCGACATGCAGACCTCCTCAGAAACCGCGGCAAACAGCAGCGCTTGGTCGGGCTTTACAAGTCTCGGTGGAGGCTGGAACTAAGCCTCGATTCATTTTCCCCCCTCAGACAACACGATAAATCAACGACCCTTGCAGCAACCAGACTGAAAATTCATTACCCAAACCTGCCAAATGAATACAACACTGATTAAAAAATCATTTCCACACTCCCGCACTTCAACCCTCCAACAGACGGCGGTGATCGCCGCCGCGCTGGCGCTGGCCTTTGGGCCGGGCCGCGCGCTGGCGCAACGTCCGCTGGGGGTTGATGTATCGGACATCCAAGGATCGGGCATCAACTGGTCGAGCGCCAAGGCCGCCGGTTACTCGTTCTCCTGGGCCAAGGCCACGGAGGGTACGGGCTACATCGCCTCCTCCTTCGTGCCCAACGAAAACAACGGCAAGGCCGCCGGCGTCCTCATGGGTGGTTATGATTTCGCCCGCCCCGACCTGGTCACCCCCACCTCGGAGGCCGCCTATTTCTGGGCCGAAGCAGGCCCCTATGTCAAAGCGGACGGCAAGACCCTCATGCCGATGCTCGACATGGAAACTTTTAACGGCGTGGTCGGCGCCAGCAGCTACGCCGACTGGGTCAACCAGTGGTGCAATGCCATCGTGAATGATGCCGCCGGGCAGGGAGTCGCGGTCAAACCCGTGCTCTACACGACCACCTGTGAGGCCGGCAATCTGAACAGCAGCGTGGCACAATGGATTCCCTGGATCGCCAATCCCAGTGGCGAAAGCGCGCAGACCGGCACTCCTTGGGATTACACTCCGTGCGGCAGCGATAATTGGTGGGGCGGCTGGACCGTGTGGCAATACGATTGGAACGGTTCGGTTTCCGGCATTCCGGGCGTCGTGGATCGGGACGTATTCAATGGGAATTCATCCGGGCTGGTTGCTACGCTCGTCGCCACAAGCACCTCAAATCCGCACATCAATCCCTGCGCCGCCCGCACTTCCGATGGCCGCATGGAAGTCTTCGCGGTCGGGAAAAGCGGCAATCTTTATCACGATTACCAGAACAGCCCGAGCGGCTCATGGTCTGGCTGGATTGCGATGGGCACCTCGGGCAATGTCTGGCCTCAAAATTGCATCCCGTCGGTTGGTGTCAATCCCGATGGCCGGCTCGAGGTCTTTATTGTCGGCACGGACGGCACGGTCAACCATATCTGGCAAAAGGTCGCCGGCAGCAGCGCGACCACCAATTGGTCCACCTTCGGACAATTCAGCTCGCATATCAGCACGACGGCCAAGCTCGCGGTCGGCAACTGGGCCAACGGCAACCTGGATGTTTTCGCCATCGGCACCGATGGCGTGCTCTATCACAACTACGTGGGCAGCAGCGGCTGGACGGGCTTTCAGAGCCTGGGTGGTTCTTGGTCGCAAGGAGCCGACATTGCGGTCAGCAAGGAGAAGGATGGCCGCGAGGAAGTCTTCGTTGTGGGCAGCACCGGCAATCTTTATAATAACTGGCAGACTACAATCAACGGCACCACCTGGAACGGGTGGCATGATCTGAGCGGCGCATTGTCCCAGACCGTCCGCACCGCCGTGGGGCGCAACTCGGATGGTCGCTTGGAAGCCTTCACCATTGGCACCGATGGCGTTGCCTATCACGAATATGAAACGGCGGCCAACGGCCCGACCGCATGGACCGGTTGGACCAGTCTGGGCGGAAGCTGGGAAACCGACGCCAAGCCCATCGTCGGGACTGATCAAAACGGCGCGCTGGAACTTTTCCTCATCGGCAACACCGGCAATATGTATCACAATTACCAAGCCAGCGGCGGGTGGTCCGGCTGGATCAGCCTGACCGGGGGCTTCACCCAAAACATCCGGCCCTGTGTCGGAATGAACCTGAACGGAGAGCTGGAGCTCTTCCTGACCGGTCCCGGCTCCGACATGCAGCACGCCTGGCAGACTGCCGTGAACAGCGCCACTTGGTCCGGTTGGGGCACCCTTGGCGGCAGTTGGAATTGAGCCAAAAAACTTCAATCAACACCCCACTCCCGCCAAGCCCGGACCTCTGGGCTTGCGCGGGATTTTTTTGTAGATTAATTCGTCCCAGCCGCTGGACGCAGGCGGGTCATCGCAGCTCATGACCCTACCTTGCACTTTTTAGGCAGCTTTGGCTTCGAGGCCGGCCATGAGGCGCATGAGATTTGTCTGGGTGAAATCTTTGCGGTCGAGTTTGCCGGCGATGCTGCCTTGGCGCATCACCAATATGCGGCGGCTTAGGTTCATCACTTCGGGCAACTCGGACGAAATCACGAGCAGCGCCAAACCTTGGCAGGCGAGTTCATCGAGGAGATGGTGGATTTCCGCCTTGGCGCCGACGTCCACGCCGCGCGTTGGCTCGTCCACGATAAGGATGCCGCACTGGCGCGCCAGCCATTTGGCCAGGGCGATTTTTTGCTGGTTGCCGCCGCTCAGGCCGGCGACGGGCGATTCCATGGATGGAGTTTTGACGCGCAATTTTTCGATGTAGCCTTTCACAAGCGCGCGTTCTTCGCGGCGGCGGACGAAGCCGAAATTGCTCAGGCGCGGCAGGATGGTGAGCGAAGTGTTTTCGCGGCAGTTCATCCCGAGGACAAGGCCGAGGCGTTTCCGATCTTCAGGCAGCAGGCCGATGCCAGCCGCAAGGGCAGCGGTCACATTCTGGAGCGGCAATTCCTGGCCGCGCACAAAAACTTTTCCCGTGGCGGCGTCATCCAATCCGAAGATGGCCTGGGCGACTTCGCTGCGGCCAGCGCCGACCAGGCCGGCGAAACCGAGGATTTCCCCGGCGCGCAAGGTGAAGCTGACGTTGCTGAACTTGCCGGGCGAGCAAAGATTTTCCACGCGCAACAGTTCGTCGCCGAGCGGGCGCTGCAAATGCTGCGAGGTGTATTGCTTCACTTCGCGCCCGACCATTTGCTGGATGACACGGTCGGGATTGGTGTCCACGACGCGTTCGGTGGCGACGTGGCGGCCATCGCGCAAGACGGTGATGCCCTGACATAGCCGGAAGATTTCCTCCATGCGGTGCGAAACGTAAATGATGGTGATGCCGCGCTGCTTGAGCCGGCCCAGGAGCTGAAACAGGTTCTCGCTCTCCTTGACCGAGAGCGAACTGGTCGGCTCGTCCATGACGATAATCCGGGCCTTGGTGCCGAGCGCGGCGGCGATCTGGATGAGCTGTTCCTGGCCGGTGGTGAGCTGGCTGATCGGTATATCCACGTCAATGTGCGTCTCGATTTCCGCAAGCATGGCGCGGGCCTGCTCGCGCATGCGGGCGCGGTCGAGCCAGCCGAAATGGCGCGGCAGATCGCCGAGGCAAAGATTTTCGGCGACGGTGAGATTCGGACAAAAGGCAAGTTCCTGATGCACCATCGCGATGCCGAGCCGCCGGGCGGCGAGCGGCGTGTCGGCGCAAACGGGCTGGCCGTCGAGCAGGATTTCGCCATCATCGGCCGTATAGACGCCGGCGAGGATTTTGCCGAGCGTGCTTTTGCCCGCGCCGTTTTCGCCGATGAGCGCGTGGCAATCGCCGCGCTGGATTTCAAAGCTCACGCCGTCCAACGCATGCACGCCGGGGAAGCGTTTGG
>JAQGPB010000200.1 GCA_028293265.1 Pedosphaera sp.
TCCTCCTGCCAGGGCAGCCAATGCATCACCGATGAAAACGTCGCATCCCGATTATCCAGTTGATCCAGCCACGCGCTGGCCCGCCGGTCCTGGTAACGCGGCTCCGACCAATTCCCGGCCATCAAGAAAACCGTGGTCCCGACTGCGACCGCCGTCACCCCCAAGCCGATAAGCGCCGCAAATTTAAATTTGCTCCAGGCAAGGAACTTCAGCGCATTGCTGGTCAACGCCCCCGCTGAAGTGGTCACCGCGCCGCCATGCAAGGCCGCCGCCGTCGCCGCAACCATCCCAGCCGGAGCCGCCTGCACCGCATTCACCGAAAGGAGAGCTGTCAATGCCACCGCCGACAACACCACCCCTTTCTTCGAGCAAAAAGAGCGCAATTTTTCCACCGCGCGCGCCAGCCTCTTTTGCGCCGCCGCCTCGTTGATGCCCAGGGCCGCCCCCACATCCTTGGCCGTCTTGTTCTCGAAGTAGCGCAAAACCAAGGCGTTGCGGTCTGTCGCGCCAAGCTGCAACATCGCCTGGTCCAGAATCGGTGAAAGCTGCTCCCAGATTGATTCGGTTGGTTCACTTTGCATGTGTGCCGCCTCCTGTTCCCTTTCCCGCCGCCGGATTTCAGTTCGTAAAGCCCGGGCTGCGACAAATTGCGTTGTCCGATAAAGCCAGCCCGGTAAAATCGTTCCGTTCCCGAGACTGCCTGCCTTCCTGGCCAGAATGATGAAAGTCGTCTGCGTCACTTCCCTGGCCAGATCAGGGTCCCGCACCTGTCGCAAAGCCGTTGAATAGACGAGGTTTAAGTGCCTGTTCAGCAGGGTTTCAAACGCGGCGTCTGAGCCTTGTGCCACATACGCCTGCAACAACTGCATATCGTCCATCAACAGCATTACCCTTGTATATATATCCCCGCCCGTCCCAAAAACAGACAATAAAATTTATGTAAAATAAATTGTCCGGTTTCCTGTCCGACGGGGATATATCAATGAAATCTTTCAGCAGGCGCCAAGGGGGTAACCAGAAACGGCCCTGAAACACCGTTTAGGCAGAAGCGGGAGCAAGAAGCCACCCGAAAAGATTTCGCGCCTTGAACCTCGGAATCGCCCGTGTTGTCGCGGTTCCCGTAGTTCCTCCCTCGCCCCGAAAGGGGCGGGGGTTGGCGCGAGGCCCTTTTCCGTTCCCCCCCATTCGATGTTCAGAGTTCGATGTTCGATGTTCGATGTTCGATGTTTCCCGCTTCTCCGTTCCAATCGGTCCTTCGATCACCACTGTCTGTCCAGAAGCACTTTGATGTTCCCTTTCCTCATTTTTAATTTTTAATTCTCCGAGCGACCTCCACCCCCGCCTGATTCTTAACAATCGAATTCGCCGGCAAGACGCCCCGCCAGTTGGTGCATGGATAAATTACCGACCCCCGCCCGATGATGCTCCCCGGATTCAAGACCGAATTGCACCCGATGTCCGTATGGTCCCCCAGCAAAGCCCCGAACTTCCGCAACCCCGTGTCGAACGGCGCGTTATCCTTCAACACTTTCACATTGCCCGCCATCAGCTTGACATTGGAAATCTTCACCCCCGCCCCCAGGTGCGCCTTGTAGCCGAGGATCGAATCTCCCACATAGCTGAAATGCGGCACCACGCTGTGGTTGAACAGCAGCGAATGCTTGAACTCGCACGCATTCCCCACCACGCAATGGTCCCCGATTATCACATGCTCGCGGATATAGGCATTGTGGCGGATCTCGCAGTTTCGCCCGATGATCGCCGGCCCCTTGATCATCGCGCCATCCTCGATCACCGTCCCCTCGCCGATGAACACATTCTCTCCGATGAACACCCGCGCCCGGTCATGGCTGTGCGGCTTCGGCTGCACCTTTGCCTCGATATACGCCTTGAGCTTCTTCAACGCATCCCAGGCAAACTCACAATCTGCAAACAACGCAGCATGCTCCGTCTGCCCCAAATCAAACAAATCGCCCGGCTTGAACATAGACATGATGCGAGCAAATTACGCGAAACCGCCCCGCCCGCAATCCATTATTGAACTTGTCTGGCGTCGAGCCTCCGGCTCGGCAGCGTTAAAGCGAATGTAACCAGGCCTCCGGCGGAGCGCGGGCCTCCGACCCGCAGCAACGTGCAAAGGATTGACGCGTATGAGAAACCCGGCGCGTCGCGGCCAGCCCATGTTCCTGAGGCTTCCCGCGAGGGTTTGACAGAATGGTCGAAGTGAAGTTCCTTGGAGGTGGTCAAGCCATTTTACAAACCATGAATAACACCGACATTGTTTATTGGCTTACGTGGCTGAATGCCGGCTGCTGGGGCGTTTGTTTTTGGTGGATGCACCGCATCTCATCCCGGCAGGATGCACTGCTCAACCAGCTTAAAACCCAGGCCCGCCGCATCGAAACCCTTTCCAAGGAAGAACATGCCTTGATCAAGGAAGTTCACCCTCAGGTCGGGGAACTCGTGGAAGGCATGCAGGAAGTCGTTGATTCCGTCCGCGAAAACGAGGAAAATAAGCCCGCCGGCGGCGGCGGGAACAATCACCGTCACTCGCCTGACCCGGCGACCCCAGTCAGAAAAAAAACCAACCAAAAACCATGAAACCCCTCAAAAGACATTCCCCTTGGATTGCCATGGCCTTGAGCCTGATGTTTATCAATGGCTGCGCGACCCGAGACCATTCCACCACCAACACCAGCGACCAGCCCTGGGACCGCCCGTTGCAAAATGACCAGCCTAGTTTTAAGCCGGCCGGCGACCCTGCCAACCCCGGAGCGCCCAGGCCATAGTTCGCACCCGCACCCCGCTTGATTCAGCGCGGTCGCAAGTGAACGCGACACCCTGGTCGTGCCGTCATAAGTTTGTTCGCCTCCAAGGGCTTTGACCCGGCTGCGAATCCTTGGCTCCGCATATTTTGCCCGCACTCTGCTCCCTCAGTTATCTCCTGTTAAATTGCTTGTTTCACGAAAATCCACTTTCCTATTGCGTCATTCTTGCAATTGATCCTCTTCAAAGAAATATCCAGTAGGGTGAATCCCCCCGTGTCGAACTCCCCCTGGTTGTGGAATGTTTCTTTAAGCAAGCCGATGGTGTGATCACCAAACAAACGAACAATTCAACATCGAATTGTATCCAAAAAATAGGAACCCAAATGAAAAAACTACTGTATGTACTGGCAGTCATCGCCTTGCTCTCCAACACCGGCTGTGTTTTCCGTGATGATCGCGGCGGCGAAGGCATACGGCACGACGAAGACCGGGGTCACGTTGAACATGACGACCATTTTAGAGATCATGACCGGGGCGATGACGACCATCGTTAGCACGCTGTAGCGCACACTTTCCAGTGTGCGGGTTCTGGCGGCTTTCCAGCCGCCAGTGGCGAATATGCTGTTAGGTTGCACCCTTCAAACTCGTAGCGCGAATGGTTTGCTTGCTTTAAAACCAACCCGTGCTATCCTTCTCGTGCTGTTCTTTGAAACGCGGCAGCCGAATGGCTGAGGGTTGGTGGTCGAGGGAAAAGGGAACAACGTGGCATTGCGCTTCGTTTTCCCCATGCTTCCAGTCCGAAATGACCTCCATGTTAAAGAAAAGCCCGCCCACAAAGCCAACGGTCGCTTAAGTCCGCGTACGCCCGCCTTCGCCCGCTTACTGGTACTAATTTGATCAGTTTCGCGCTGAAGCCCGAAACTTTAAACTTTCCCCCATAAAACCGTTTCGTGTTAGATTCATAGCCGCAATCTTTCCCGCGCCACACAGGCGCTGGCGAAAGTTTCAGATTTGAATTTTATGGACCTGACTAAAACGGCTTACGGAACTTGGAATGGCGGGCGTTACATGCATTTCGGCGAACCGCTCTCCGAGGAGCGCTTCGTCAAAACCATCCAATTCGCCTGGCAAAAAGGCATCCGCACCTTCATGACCGCGGATGTCTATGGCGCGGGTGCTGCGGATGACATGCTCGGCCGCGCATTGACCGGCTTGCCGTGCGATTCTTATTGCCTCGTCGGCGCGGTCGGCCACGATTTCTACAAGGGCGAACGCGCCGGTTCCAAGGGTTATCCGCGCTTCACCACCACCCGAACGCCCGCCGAATACGCCGATTACCTGCGCATGGCCACGGAGAAATCCCTCGCCCGCTGCCGCGCGGACAAGTTCGATCTGCTGCTGCTGCACAACCCCGATTTCACCGGCTACACCAGCGACAAAGTCTGGAGCGCAATGGAAAAAGTCCAGGACGCCAAGCTCACCGAGCGTCTCGGCGTCGCGCCCGGGCCGGCCAACGGTTTTACGCTCGACCTGCTTCTTTGCCTGGAACGCTTCGGCCCAATTCTGGATTGGGCAATGATTATTTTGAATCCGCTCGAACCGTGGCCGGGCCGGCTCGTCCTGCCGGCGGCGGTGCAGCATGACATCAGCCTCATCACCCGCGTGGTGGATTACGGCGGCTTGTTCCACGACGACGTGAAACCGGGACATCAATTCGGCCCGCAAGATCATCGCACATTTCGCCCGGCGGGTTGGGTCGAGGCCGGCTCGGCCAAGCTGAACCAGTTTCGCGACATCGCGGCGAACCACCATCTGACGATGCTCCAACTCGCCTGCGCCTGGAACCTTTCTCAACCCGGCGTGAAAAGCGTCATCCCGACCTTGATCCAGGAAGTCGGCGCGAACGCCAAGCCGATTGAAACGAAGGTCGAGGAATTGGCAGCCCTGCCGGAAGTGACATTGAACGAGGAAGAGCGCGAATTCATGGCTGAAATTGGCGACAACGCCGGCTGCATGGAATTGAAAGGCTCCAACCGCGCGCACACCGGCGAAGCTTTGCCCGACCATTGGTCCCTCACGCGCGACCACGAATTGATCGCCAAAAAATGGAACATTGATCCCGACGCAGACCTCGCTTGCACGCACAAGACGGCGGCGTAGCGGAATTGCGCAACGGATTTATATTTCAATCTCTTATTCAAGAACTTGCAAACTTGAGGTCACAAATCGTGACTTCGTTATGGCGAGACTTCTTGCTTTAGCGGCAAATTTCGGGCATTTTAAGTCGCATGACTGCAAAGGCACATGTTTTGGAATTAATCCAAAAGCTTCCCGACCAGGTTAGCTACGAAGAAATCGCCCGGGAAGTTGAACTTGTCGCCGGGATTCGCGAGGCGCAGGAACAAATCGCGCGGGGTGAAGGCTTCTCTGCCGAGGAAGTGCTCAAAGAGATGCCGTCATGGATTTCCAAGTCCTGATCTCTCCCCGGGCGCGGGACGATTTGAAGGTGATTGTCCGTTTCATTGGACGACATAACTCTTCAGCGGCACTCCAATTTGGCAAAGGACTGATCGAGAAAGCGCTGTCGCTGAAACGTCAACCGTGGCGTGGCCGGGTGGTGCCGGAACTGAACGAATCTTCTGTCCGCGAGCTCATCTTCAAATCCTACAGAATCATCTATCAAATCTCGGAGAAGAACACCCGGGTCGAGATCCTTCGGTTTTGGCACGCCGCCCGTGGCACGCCGGAGATTGAATAGGCGCGTTGCGTTGAGTGTTTTCCTTTTGCTTCCCCGGCATGATTTGGTAATGCTTTCACCATGAACTCTTATTCCAGAAAGCTCCTCAAGGCCGTGTTGATTTGCGGTTTCGCCGGCTGTTGCGTCGCGCCGTTCGTTGCCCGTGCCGACGCGGATTACCAGATTTTTGTCACCAATGAAAAATCCGGCGACGTGACGGTCATTGATGGCGCGAGCCAAAAGGCCGTCGCCACGATCCCGGTCGGGAAACGCCCGCGCGGAATCCATGTGAGCCCGGACGGCAAGACGGTCTATGTGGCCGTGAGCGGCACGCCCATTTCCGCGCCGCCGCAGCTCGATGCCAAGGGCAACCCCATCTTTAAGCGCGGCAAGGATGATGACGATGACGACGCCGCGAAGTCCGACAAATCCGCCGACGGCATCGCCGTGGTGGACGTGC
Source organism: Pedosphaera sp. (assembly GCA_028293265.1). The sequence goes on from JAQGPB010000200.1 coordinate 5,966, forward strand.
AGCAGCGGAAATTCCTGCGCAAAATTCCCGCCGGCTCGGACCCGGAACAGTTTTCGTTGAGTGCCGACGGCAAGCTGCTGTTTATCTCGAACGAGGATGTCGGCACCGCGAGCGTGCTGAATATTGCGAGTGAAAAGGTCGAGCACATCATTCCCCTTCACAAGGAACCGGAAGGCGTCGG
>JAQGPB010000208.1 GCA_028293265.1 Pedosphaera sp.
AGGTTTATGAGCAATGCGTCCTGCACGGTCACTTTGAGGTTATCGAAGGACGCGAGGCTTGGGTATGCTGGCGCGGGCTGAACGGTGACGACCGCAGGACATTCCGATACGTCAAAGAAGACGGTCAAAAGGTGGACTTGTTTTTCTCATGGCCACCCTCTTACGGAGATCCGGCTTCTGGCAAGGCCGCGCGCGGGTTGCTCTGCGAATATAGCCACTGGTCAAACCCCAGCATCAAAGACATTGCCGTTAAGATACGCGATGGACGCGGGGCTAAATGCAGCGTGCCCAACGAGTTTGCCGATGTCTGGACGGCTCACATGTTTTCCGAACGTCGAATAAAGGTCTTGGACAAATACAACCACGAAACCTACAAGTTCGAGAAAATAGGCAAGCGCCCAAACCACATTTGGGATGATTTCTGCATGCAATTGGCCTTGGCCTGCATGGCGGGGATATTTGGGGACGCGGTGCCAGTGACATAGCCACCACCCATTGACTCCGCCCCCTTTAGCGATGGTTCAAAACAAATATCGCGGGTGGAGTCAGGCGGACTTGGAGGCGTTGCTTCGGCGCGCCCAGCAACGGGCCGCCACCGGCTCCTTGACCGAATCCGCCACGGCTGGCACTCGCTTTGTAAAGGAATACGATCAAAGCGCGGAATGCGTCATTGAAGACGTTGAGTATGCGCTCTACCTCCTCGACCCTGCCACTTGGCCGCTCCAACCGCCGAGCGACCGCACCAAGGCCATTGCCTCCAACTAGCATGGCCGAGAAACCCTATAAAATTATCGACCGGCGCGGAACCTCGCGCACGTTCTACGGTAACAATCAGCTAATCAAGGCGGCAACTCAGACCAGCGACCGCAAGGCCACGCCGTTCCTTGATTACGATACCAACCGGAACATCTCCCACGTCGGCCATCGCACCCTTCGCAATGTTGGCCGGTTCATCTTCGCCAACTTCCCCATGGTCCATGGCGCGCTACAGGAGCAAGCCGAGTTATCCGTTGGCACCTTTATTCCCCAATACCTTGGGGCGGACAAAGCATGGGGCGAAATGGCCGAACAAGCCCTTGTGGACTGGCACAGGATTCTTGACTTGAGGGGGTGGCCTTACGACGGGACAAGCTTCCTGACAAACCTGATTATCGGCGCGCGCCGTGACGGCGATCATGCCACGCTTTTAACGGAGAATGCAGACGGCTATCCACTCATCCAGACCATTCCCGTTCACCGGATCGGGAGCCGTTACAACGAATTTATTGTTTCCGAAGGTGAATACGATGGCGCAACCATCATCAATGGCGTCATCGTGAACGAATACGGCACCCCGCTGGCCTACCGTGTTTATGACGATTACCCCTACACAGGCGAGCATACCGACATCCCCGCCGACAGCCTGATTCTCTCATATTTCCCTGAGTGGGTTGACCAAAGCCGGGGGATTACCTCAATGGGCAGTTGCGCCTTTGACTGGTCGGACATTGCCGAGCGCCGTTCGTTTGAAATGCTCGCGCAGAAATACGGGTCCGCCCTCAACCTGATTGAAACCAACGAACGCGGAGGCCCAACCCCAGGCGCACAGTTCATCACCAGACCGACGACCGGAAGCAACACCACGGGCACGCCAACCGGTCTGATTACCGAAAGTTACGACGGCGGCACCGTCCGCTACCTCAAGGCAAACAGCGGCTCCAAGATCGAAGGCTTTCGCAACGACCGCCCCAGCGCCGATTCCCAACGCTTTGAAGAATCAATGATTCGCGGGGCATTCGCCGGGATGGAATGGTCCATCGACTTTGCTTTAGACCCCACCAAAGCCGGAGGTGCTCAAATGCGTATAGTTGTCGAAAAAATCAACGCCACCATTGCTAAAAACCAACGGCTCGCGGCTAAGGTAATGCGCCGTCTGGACGGTTGGGCGCTCCGCAAGTTTATCAAAATCGGTTTGCTGCCTGAAAATGTCGATTGGTACAAGTGGGCATTCCAAGGGCCCGCAGAAGTCACAGCCGACGCGAAGTATGACAGCGACGTGACACTGCAAGAAATCCGATCCGGTATCGACACCCGCCAAAGGGCTTGTGCGCGCCGTGGCGAGTTTTGGCAGGACGTGGACGACCAACGCGAGACTGAGACAGACGCCATGCTTGGTCGCGCTCAAAAGCTCGCCAAGAAATACAATTTACAGATTCAGGAAGTCATCACGCTTCTGAACTTGCCGACGCCCAACGGCAACCTTGCCGCAGTGAACATTCAGGAGCCCAACGTAACTGATGGGCAACCAGGCAAGACGCCGGACAATGCCACGCCCGCGAACCACGAATAATTACATGAAACTCCCCCAATTACTCAGAATCTTAAAAGAGGAGCCGTTGCTTATCACCCCCGGCGCTCACGCCTCCATTGTGAAGCTTTTCGAGCAACACGCCACCTTGCCGCGCGCGGAATTTGTGGCATTGCGGGAAGGTGTTGATTTTTGCGGTGAGAATGTCGAACTGCCGCAGGCCGAAGTTATCGATGGCATCATGCACATTCCCATCAGCGGACCAATCGGACAGGGGCTTGGGGCATTCGAGAAAGGTGCGGGCGCAGTTGATGTTGATGATATTTCCGATGAACTCGACCAGGCCGCAGAAGATTCCAGCGTTCGAGCCGTCATGTTCGATATTGATTCCCCCGGAGGAATGGTGTCCGGTACACCCGAACTAGCGGAAAAAATCGCCGCATTCCAAAAGAAAACTTATGCGTTCTCAAAAGGTCAAATTGCTAGCGCGGCCTACTGGATCGCCGCTTCATGCGATGAAATTTACGCCACAGCCACAGCCGACATTGGCTCTATTGGCGTCTACATCCCATGGGCGGACGTTACAGGCTACTACGAGAAAATGGGCGTCTCAGTCGAACTGTTCAAATCGGGAAAATACAAAGGCATGGGCTACCCAGGCACATCGCTGACAAAAGACCAGTCCAAGTTTCTACAAGCCCGCGTTGATTCCATAGCGCAGGATTTTTACAGCCATGTTCGCCAGATGCGCGGCAATGTCGCAGACGAAACCATGCAGGGTCAAACCTTCTCTGGTCGGGATGCGTACAAGCTGAATTTGGTTGATGAATTAGTGGGGTCGAAGGAAGCCGCGATTGAGCAAGTAAGTTGACATCCAGCAGTGGGTGTATGGCAAACACCCTTTGGGATAAAATCGAAGCCAAGTTCAACGAACTCACGGCCAAACTCTCACCCGCTCAACCCGCCGCCTCTGCGGTTGACCATTCCGCCCTCATTTCAGAATTTCGCTCGCAGTTGGACGGCTTCAAATCCTCCATCACTGCCAAGGATTCGGAAATTACCAAGCTGAACGCGGCCATTTCCGGCCATGCCGACGCAATCAAGGCGAAGGACGACAAAATCTCCATCCTCGAAGCCGCGCAAGCCGCCTTCGATACCAAAGTCCAGACCGCCGCGAGTGCCAAGGCTGGTGCAATCCTCGCGGAAGTTGGTCAACCCCCTCTGAAAGCCGGTAAGGACGAAAGCCCTGCCGCGCCTGAGAAGAAATCCACCGACGGACTCACCGGCCTGGCGAAATACCAAGCCGCGATCCGCGCAGAGATGCAGAAAAACAACCCCAAGTAAAATTTTATGGC